>JBDSPX010000228.1:0-27408 GCA_039930065.1 Dokdonella sp. | reverse complement strand
CGACCAACGAAGTGCTGGTCGAGGAATCGGTGCTCGGTTGGAAGGAGTTCGAGATGGAGGTCGTGCGTGACACCGCCGACAACTGCATCATCGTCTGCGCGATCGAGAATCTCGACCCGATGGGCGTGCATACAGGGGACTCGATCACCGTCGCTCCGGCGCAGACCCTGACCGACAAGGAATATCAGCGCCTGCGCGATGCTTCGATCGCGGTATTGCGAAAGATCGGTGTCGATACCGGTGGCTCCAATGTGCAATTTGGTATCAATCCTGAAAACGGTCGGGTTGTCGTCATCGAGATGAATCCGCGCGTTTCACGCTCGTCGGCGCTGGCTTCCAAGGCGACTGGATTTCCTATCGCCAAGGTCGCCGCCAAGCTCGCGGTTGGCTATACGCTTGATGAGTTGCGCAACGAGATCACCGGCGGACTCACGCCGGCCTCGTTCGAGCCTTCGATCGATTACGTCGTGACCAAGATTCCACGCTTCGCGTTTGAGAAGTTTCCGACTGCGGATTCTCGCCTGACCACGCAGATGAAATCGGTCGGCGAAGTCATGGCGATCGGACGCACGTTCCAGGAGTCAATGCAGAAAGCCTTGCGCGGGCTCGAAACAGGCAAGAACGGCTTCAGTCCGATGGAGCTCGATCTGAGCAGCGAATCCGGCATGACCACGCTCAAGCGTGAACTGCGTGAGCCGGGTCCGGAGCGCATCCTTTATATTGGTGATGGGTTTCGTGCCGGTTTGTCGCGCGACGAAATTTTCAATCTGACCCACGTTGACCCCTGGTTCCTGGCCCAGATTGAAGACTTGATCGCGGTTGAGAAAGAGGTTGCAGAGCAGGGCCTTCCAGCGATCGACGCCGATCGCATGCGCGCGCTAAAGCGCAAGGGGTTCTCGGATTCGCGACTGGCCGAGTTGCTCGGTACCGACGAAAACGCCGTTCGTCACTTGCGTTGGGCGTTCAAGGTACGGCCGGTTTACAAGCGCGTCGATTCCTGCGCCGCCGAATTCGCCACGACCACCGCGTATCTCTATTCGACGTATGAGGAAGAGTGCGAAGCCGAGCCAACCACACGCGACAAGATCATGGTGCTCGGTGGGGGCCCGAATCGAATCGGTCAAGGCATCGAGTTCGACTATTGCTGCGTTCACGCCGCGCTCGCCCTGCGCGAAGATGGCTATGAAACCATCATGGTCAACTGCAATCCCGAGACGGTTTCGACCGACTATGACACGTCGGATCGTCTGTATTTCGAATCTCTCACGCTCGAAGACGTGCTCGAAATCATTGCAAAGGAAAAGCCGAAAGGCGTGATCGTGCAATACGGCGGTCAAACCCCGCTCAAGCTTGCTCGTGCGCTGGAAGCTGCCGGCGCGCCGATAATCGGCACGTCACCGGATTCGATTGATCTGGCCGAGGATCGGGAACGTTTCCAGAAGATGATCCACAAGCTCGGTCTGATGCAGCCGCCGAACCGTACGGCACGCAACGCGGAAGAGGCCTTGGCGCTTGCTCGCGAAATCGGCTATCCGCTCGTTGTGCGTCCGAGCTATGTGCTTGGCGGACGTGCGATGGAAGTTGTTCACGATGACGAGGATCTCGCGCGCTACGTGCGCGATGCGGTCAAGGTCTCCAACGAATCGCCGGTGCTGCTCGATCGCTTCCTCGATCACGCCACCGAGATCGATGTCGATCTGGTCGCTGACGCCGATGGCAATGTCTTGATCGGCGGCGTCATGGAGCACATCGAGGAAGCGGGCGTGCATTCGGGCGACTCCTCCTGCTCATTGCCACCGTATTCACTGAGCGCCGAGTTGCAGGATCGATTGCGCGAGCAAGTCACGTTGATGGCGCGCGAGCTCAAGGTCATCGGTTTGATGAACACGCAGTTTGCCGTGCAAGGCGAATCGATTTTCGTGCTTGAGGTAAACCCACGCGCCTCGCGAACGGTTCCTTTTGTTTCCAAGGCGACCGGTGTGCCGCTGGCCAAGATCGCAGCGCGCTGCATGGTGGGTCAGAGTCTGGTCGAGCAGGGTATGACCCGCGAGTTGGTGCCACACTATTTCTCGGTCAAGGAAGCGATTTTCCCGTTTCTCAAGTTCCAGAACGTCGATCCGATTCTCGGCCCGGAAATGCGCTCGACAGGCGAAGTCATGGGCGTTGGGCGCAGCTTCGGCGAAGCGTTTGCGCGTGCGCATGAGGCGGCCAGTATCAAGCCACCCACGGTCGGAAAAGCATTTCTGTCTGTGCGCGATTCGGACAAGCAGCGCTTGTTGCCGGTGGCCGAAGATCTTCTTCGCCGCGGTTTCAGTCTCGTTGCAACCAGTGGCACCTGTACCTGGCTCAGCGATCACGGTATCGTTTGCGAGCGCATCAACAAGGTCATCGAGGGTCGGCCGCATATTGTCGACCTGATCAAGAATCGCGAGATCGTGTTCATCGTCAACACGACCGAAGGCAAACAGGCCATTGCCGATTCGTTCTCGATCCGTCGCCAGGCCTTGCAACAGCGCGTCACCTATTCGACTACCATTTCAGGCGCACGCGCCTTGCTTCACTCGCTGGATTTCCGCGAGAGCGAGAGCGTTTACAGCTTGCAGGAACTGCACAAGGAATTGATCGCATGAACCGAGCTCCGATGACCCAACAAGGTGCTGATCGCCTGCGCAAGGAACTCGATCGGCTGAAGTCGGAAGATCGCCCGCGCATCATCAAGGACATCGCCGAAGCGCGTGCCCATGGTGATCTCAAGGAGAACGCCGAGTATCACGCCGCGCGCGAAATGCAGGGTTTCACCGAGGGTCGCATCAAGGAGCTGGAGGCGGGCTTGAGCTACGCCGATGTCATCGACATTTCAAAGCTCAATGCCGGCAAGAAGGTTGTCTTTGGCGCCACGGTCAAGCTTGCCGACGAAGACAGCGGTGAAGAGGTGACCTATCAGATCGTTGGCGACATGGAGGCTGATATCAAGCAGAAGCTGATCTCGGTCATGTCGCCGTTCGCGCGCGCCCTTATCGGCAAGAGCGAAGGCGACAGCTTCGAGTTCCAGGCGCCGAACGGGACTCGCAACTACGAGATCATCGCCGTCAGCTACGAAATCTGATATCGATGAACCGGGCATTCCTGCTGCTGCCAGCGTGGAATCGCTGCCTTGGTTCGATCAACGTCGCGCGCGGAGTCTTGAGCCAGTGGTGCGCGCGCGGCGATGCATTGAGTACTCAATCCTTCGGCTTCGACGTCGCGCTGCGTGAGCTCATCCCGTGGCACGGAAAATCGCTGCCGTCTGCAGCGTTGAGTCGCCAAGTGGATTTTTCCGACGCCTCGGGTTCGGCCTGGTTGCGTGCCGATCCCGCACACGTACGTGCGGACATGGCGACCGCGCGCATGCTGGCTTGCGGCGACGTTGGCCTCGCGCCCGACGAGTGTGCCCAGATCGAAAAAGATCTGAAGCCCTTGTTTGGCGATGCCGGTTTCGAATTTGATGCGCGCTTGCAGAACCGGTGGTATCTGCGTGCACCGATGGGATCCGAGCTGCCGCTATGCGCCTCACCGGACGAGGCGATCGGCGATGATCTCAAGCTGCATCTGCCGCAAGGTGCATCGGGCAAACGTTGGCGACAATTGTTCAACGAGTCGCAGATCATCCTGCACAACCATCCGGTCAACCAGCGCCGCGCAGCGCGTGGTGCAGTCAGCGTCAACAGTTTGTGGTTCTGGGGTGCAGGCGTGCTGCCGGATTGGGCGCGCAGCAGCTCGATCAAACGCATTGCAAGCGACAGCATGGAGATCGGCGGGCTTGCGGCCCTGGCGAATATCCCTGTGCGTCCGCTGACATCCGAAAACATCGGGGAAATGCTGTTGGAGCCGAACGACGGCGATGTCCTGATTGACCTGAGCGAGCTGCGCGGCGATCCACTTGAAACCTGCTTGGGCTCGGTTGATCGAGCCATGCGGCAACGACGTGTCGGCTCAGTTGAGCTCGTTTTTGTTTCGGGTGAACGATTCCGTTATCGCGCCTTTAATCGATTTCGCTTCTGGCGCCGCGTCGGCGAGCTTGCGCGCTGATGCAGGTGAGGATTCAGCGACGCCAAAGTCCGTCTGGCGGCAACGATTGGCCCGCATCGATGCATCCGGTTTTGCAGCGCGTGTATGCGGCACGCGGGATCACCGCGTCCGCGCAAATCGAGCATCGATTGGCGGCGATGTCGCCACCTGCAGCACTCGGCGGCATCGGCGAAGCCTGTGAACTGCTGGCCACAGCGATTCGCGCAAACAGGCGCATCGTCGTCGTCGGTGATTTTGATTGCGACGGTGCAACCGGCACCGCTGTCGCCGTGCGTGGCCTGCGTCTGCTTGGTGCGACCGAAGTAAGCTATCGCGTGCCGAACCGTCAGGTGCATGGATACGGTCTCACCACCGCGCTGGTCGCGACTCTGGTCGATCCTGCGCCAGATTTGATTGTCACTGTCGACAACGGCGTGGCGAGTGTTGCCGGTGTCGCTGCAGCCCGCGCGCGTGGCATCGACGTGCTGGTTACTGATCACCATTTGCCGGGGCCGGTGCTTCCAGACGCCAACGCAATGGTCAATCCGAATCTTCCGGGCGATGCCTTCCCGAGCAAGGCGCTGGCGGGCGTCGGCGTGATGTTCTGTCTACTCGTTGCGTTGCGCGCACATTTGCGATTTTCAGAATGGTTTGTCGAGCAAGGCCGCACCGAACCGGATCTCGGCTGTTTGCTCGACCTTGTCGCACTCGGTACGGTCGCCGACCTGGTTCCGCTCGATTTCAACAATCGTATCTTGGTCGAGGCGGGCATGAAGCGCATTCGCGGTGAGCGAGCTTGCGCCGGAATTCTTGCCCTGGCGCGCGTTGCGGGTCGCGACGTACGTTCGCTGGTGCCGAGTGATCTGGGTTTCGCGCTTGCACCACGCATCAATGCGGCGGGTCGTCTTGAAGACATGGCGCTCGGCATCGAATGCCTGCTGACCGATGATCCGCGCCACGCGCTGGAACTCGCCGAGCGCCTCTCGGCCATCAATGCCGAACGCCGCGAATTGCAGGCGAGCATGATCGAGCAGGGCGATGCTGCGGTTTCGCGTTGGATCGCCGCGCGTGGCCAGCAGCAATTGCCGCTCGGGTTGACGCTTTTCGAGCAGGAATGGCATCCCGGCGTCGTCGGCTTGGTCGCTTCCAAACTAAAGGATCGTCTGCATCGGCCTGTTGTCGCCTGCGCTCCGGCCGGCGATGGCAGCAGTGAAGTGCGCGCATCGGCGCGCTCGATACGCGGCATCCATGTCCGCGATATTCTCGCCGAGGTGGATGCGCGCAAGCCTGGATTGATCCTGCGCTTCGGTGGGCACGCGATGGCCGCAGGCCTGACCCTGGATCAGTCTTCCATTGGTGAGTTCGCCGCCGAGTTTGACGCCGTCGTGCGTGCGCGTGCTGCGGCCGAGTTGTTCGAGCCGGTGCTGATGACCGATGGTGACCTCGACACGCAGGATTTCAATCTCGATCTCGCTCGCACGTTGCGTTTCGCCGGGCCGTGGGGCCAGGGATTCGCTGAACCGGTTTTCGATAGTCACTTCGAGCTCGATTCGTGGCGATTGGTCGGCTCACGGCATTGGAAACTCAAACTCAGGTTGAGTGGGCGCACGGACGTAGTCGATGCGATGCAGTTCAACATCGAGCCTGGCGCAATACCGCCTCCGACGTTTCGCGCGGCCTACCAGCTCGATGTCAACGAATGGAACGGGCGCGAGTCCCTGCAACTGATCCTGCGTCATATCGAGCCTGTCTGAGGCATTGCGTGTGGCTGAACCGGCAAGGCCCGTGATTTGCTATTCTTTGCGACCCACCTTGCACTGCACCAATACCGTGATCGAGACCAATCCCATTCGCGCCAGCATCGAAGACCTGACCGAGCGACTCGATTCGCTTCGGGGGTATCTTTGACTACGATACAAAGTCCGAGCGTCTGGAAGAAGTCAGTCGCGAGCTCGAAAACCCGAATATCTGGAATGATCCGGCCCGGGCGCAAGAGCTAGGCAAGGAGCGCGCCCAGCTTGAGCGCGTGGTCAACGGTATTGTCGAGCTCAACATGAGTCTGAAGGATTCCGGCGAGATGCTCGAGCTCGGCGAAATGGAATCCGATGAGGGAGTCATCACGGGCGTTGAAGCGGATGTCGCGGCGATCGCCTTGCGCGTCGAGAAACTCGAATTCCAGCGCATGTTCTCGGGCGAAATGGATTCAATGAATGCGTTCGTGGATATTCAGGCCGGCGCGGGCGGTACCGAAGCGCAGGATTGGGCCGAGATGTTGCTGCGCATGTATCTGCGCTGGGCCGAAGACAAGGGTTGGAAGACCGAACTGCTCGAAGCGTCATCGGGTGAAGTGGCCGGCATCAAGAGTGCGACCTTCAAGGTGGAAGGCGAATACGCCTATGGCTGGCTCAAGACCGAGATCGGCGTGCATCGCCTCGTGCGCAAATCGCCGTTCGATTCCGACAACCGGCGTCACACGAGTTTCACCTCCGTCTTTGTTTCGCCCGAAGTCGACGACAACATCGAAATCGAGATCAATCCGGCTGATCTGAGAACCGATGTGTATCGCTCGTCCGGTGCGGGCGGCCAGCACGTAAACAAAACCGAATCGGCGGTGCGCATCACGCATGTGCCAACCGGCGTGGTCGCGGCCTGTCAGACCGGTCGATCGCAACATGCCAATCGCGACAATGCGATGAAGATGCTGCGCGCCAAGCTGTATGAGCTGGAGGTGCAGAAGCGCAACGTCGTTCGCGATGCGCTTGAAGCGACCAAGTCGGACATCGGCTGGGGCCACCAGATTCGCAGCTACGTGCTCGATCAGAGTCGCATCAAGGATCTTCGGACCGGCATCGAACGCACCGATACGCAGAAGGTACTTGATGGCGATATCGACGAGTTCATCGAAGCGAGTCTCAAATCCGGACTTGAAGCCGGTGCGAAACGCATTGATGCTTGATTTTTAAAATCCGCCAGATCTTTATCAACGGCTACTCTCCAGCGAGCTCCAACGATGACCGATAGCGCTTCCCCCGACGCCGCAGTTTCTCCAACGCCAGCACCTGTGGTCGCACTTGACGAGAACAAGCTGATCGCCGAGCGTCGCGAGAAACTCTCGGGGCTTCGCGCGCAGGGCATCGCCTATCCGAATGATTTTCGGGTGGGCGCGTTTTCGGGCGACCTGCAAACCGAGTTCGCCAATACTGACGTTTGGAATGCCGAGGCGATTTCCGCCGCAGCGCGTCGCGTTCGCGTGGCCGGACGCGTTCTTGCGCGGCGCATCATGGGCAAAGCCAGCTTCGTCACGATCCAGGACATGACCGGGCAGATCCAGTTGTTCCTGCAGGGCTCGGCGCTCGGCGAATCCTACGACGCATTCAAGGGTTGGGATATCGGCGACATTGTGGGCGCCGAAGGCGAGCTCATGCGCACGCGCACCGGCGAGTTGTCGATCAAGGCCGATTCGCTGCGCCTGTTGACGAAATCGCTGCGCCCATTGCCGGACAAGTGGCATGGTCTTGCCGATATCGAGCAACGCTATCGTCAGCGCTATGTCGATCTGATTGTCACGCCTGAATCGCGCAACGCTTTTGCCTTACGCTCGCGGGCGATCGGCTTCATGCGTCAGTGGCTGGAATCCGAGCCGCGGCGTTTCATGGAAGTCGAAACTCCGATGATGCACATTATTCCTGGCGGTGCCACGGCGCGCCCGTTCGTGACCCATCACAATGCGCTGGATCTCGATTTGTACCTGCGCGTCGCGCCGGAGTTGTATCTCAAGCGCCTCGTCGTCGGCGGTTTCGAGCGTGTATACGAGATCAATCGCAATTTCCGCAACGAAGGTGTCTCGACTCGACACAATCCCGAATTCACCATGCTGGAGTTGTATCAGGCCTACGCCAGCTACAACGAAATCATGGATCTCACCGAAGCGCTGATGCGCGAAACGGCGCAGGCGACGCTCGGAAATACCGCATTGAGCTGGGAGGGCAGGGACATTGACCTAGGCCCTGCGTTCCGACGTTGGCGTATGGACGACGCCGTGCTTGAGCACAACCCCGAGATCAAGCGCGAAGAACTGCGTGATCGCGAAGCGATGGCGGCGCATTGCGCGCGCCTCAAAGTCAATATCAAGCCCGGTTACGGCTGGGGCAAAATCCTGCTCGAAATCTTCGAGGCTACGGTCGAGTCAAGCTTGATCCAGCCAACCTTCATCACCGCGCATCCGGTCGAGGTTTCTCCGCTGGCACGTGAAAGCGACAGCGAATCGGGTATTACCGATCGATTCGAACTCTTCGTTGGCGGCAAGGAGCTGGCCAATGGCTTTTCCGAGCTGAATGACCCGGAGGATCAGGCTGCGCGCTTCCAGGCGCAGGTTGACGCGCTCGACGCGGGTGACGATGAAGCGATGCATTTTGACGCCGACTATATCCGCGCTCTGGAATACGGTTTGCCACCGACCGGCGGACTCGGTATCGGTATTGACCGCTTCGTCATGTTGTTGGCTGACGTCGCCTCGATTCGCGACGTGTTGCTGTTTCCGTATATGCGTCCTCAGCGAACTGTTACCGAATAGACCTTTCAAGACGAGAAATTGAGTGATTTGTTTTCGTTTTTTCGGTCACATTTTTCATTTCGGTGCCGAACCCTGTGTTAGCCTTTCAACACGATGCAATTTCGGAGGTGCTCCGCTTTCAGGAGCCGCCGTTACCGCTGAAGTGCGGTATCGAGTCGACGCGTAGAAATCGGCACTGCTGAACACTGTTGTTGGAGGACGCCGGCATGAACGTACTGATTGTCGATGACCAACCTTCCGCGCGGACCATGTTGCGACATATCGTCGAGGGCGTCGGTCCGGTAGTCAACGTGTCGGATTTTGGCAACCCGGTGGATGCCTTGCATTGGTCCGAGAACAACAATGCGGATCTTCTCCTGCTCGACTACCGCATGCCTGAAATGGATGGGCTTGAGTTTGCCCGTCGATTTCGACGGCCGATCGCGCGACGGGATGTTCCAATTATTCTGATCAGCGTCGTCGGTGACGAGCCGGTTCGACAAGCAGCACTCGATGCCGGGGTTATCGATTTTCTGGTCAAACCGGTGCGTCCTAGAGAGCTTCGTTCGCGCTGCAAAAACCTGCTGCAGATTCGGCGACAGGGCGAATCGGTCAAGGAACGCGCGCGATCACTCGAGCAGAAAGTGCTCGAAGGCATTCAGGAAATCGAGCAGCGTGAGCGTGAAATGCTGTTCCGGCTGGCCAAGGCAATCGAGTTCAGGGATTTTGGCACCGGTGCCCATCTGCTGCGCATGGCCCGCTATTGCGAGTTGATCGCTGAAGGCATGGGCATGTCCGAGGAGGATGTCCGCACGCTGACTTTGGCGGCACCGTTGCATGACATTGGCAAGATCGGCATTCCCGATGCCATTCTTCTGAAGCGTGGAAGTCTCACCGACGAAGAGATGACGGTGATGCGCAAGCATCCCTTGATCGGTTTCGAAATCCTTCGCGATAGCCAGAGTCAGTTCGTGCGCACCGCCGCACAGATCGCCTTGCGCCATCATGAGCGCTGGGACGGAAGCGGTTATCCGGATGGTCTCAAGGGTGAGCAGATCCCTCTCAATGCCCGCATCGTGGCGATCGCAGACGTATTTGACGCCTTGACCTCCGAGCGGCCCTACAAGCGTGCCTGGAGCAACGCGGAGTCGTTCAACTACCTCAGGCAGCACTCTGGCACGCTTTTTGATAGTCATTGTGTTGAAGTCTTGCTGGCTTCCGAATCGCGAATCCTGGAAATCCAGCAAGCAAAGCTGGCGCCTGGCGGTCTGGGCCTCTGAGTTCTGCGTGGTCGTCGAAGCGCTCGTGTGCTCCTGAATCGAGTTGGAGTCCATCTTGCTAACTCTTGATGTGTCATTGTTCTTTATTTGTTTCGTTAATATATGAGCTCGCGACACTCTGGTTGCAGGGTTGCAGGCGTATGTCGAATGATTCTTGATATTGTCGATGGCGCGACTGAAAAGAACGATCACGCGCTCAGAAGAATCGTGAAAGCCCTGACGCGACTGCATGCTTTTGTCGCCACTCCTTTGATTGTCGTCAAAGCGGCCGATTGGCGACGTCCTGATCCCGACTATGGCCAGCGGCCAACAGGCGGTGGACAAACCTGTGTTCTCGGGTCGCAGGTGTAGGCGATGTCACCAAGGAAATCCGGGGTCATGAACATTGATATCGTCGAAGGCGCCATCGACAGAACCGACGTCGGGCTTCGGACGATCCTTGCAGCCCAGTCGAGGATGCGTGTCATTGTCGCGCTCGTGGTTGTGGGTGCCGAGATCTGGTTCCATTTGAGCACTCCCGATGCCATGGTTGGGCGTCTTGTCGCCGTGAGCGTGACCTATAGTGCCTATGTGTTGGCCATGATCCTGCTGGTGCGCTCGCCCGAGCGAGTGTCAGCGCAGAATCTGATGCTGGTCACGGCCGTGCTCGACCCCTTGGCGTTATCTGCGTGGCTGATGGTGTTCGGCGAGTACGGCAGCATCATGGTCGGCTTCTATCTATTCACGATTCTCGGGTTCGGCTTCCGCACCGGTCGCCCGCTGATGCACCTGTGCCAGTTGACCTCTGTTGCCGGTTTCCTGATGGTCCTACTCAGTGTGCCGTTCTGGCAGGGACATCCGGTGATTTGGGTAGCTCTATTGCTGCCCTTGCTGGTGGTGCCGATGTATGCCGGTGCCTTGATCAATACGCTGCGGGACTCGCGCGAATTCGCCGAGCGAGAAAGCCAGGCCAAGTCCGAGCTGCTGGCCAAGGTCAGCCATGAACTGCGCACGCCGCTGACCGGCATCATCACCGCTACCGAACTGCTCGCCGCCGAGGTGGGTTACGAAGCGGTAACACGGCGTACCGATACCATACTTACTCTGTCCAACGAGTTGCTGCGTGAAATCGACGAATTGCTCGATGTCGCCAGGTACAGGGCGCGCGCGGAACAACTTGAGACCGCCCCGTTCGAACTCAACAAGAAAATAAAGCTGGTCTGCGACGCGCTTGAGGCCGTGGCCACGAAGAAAGGCATCGGATTCTCTGTAGCTGTCGATCCGGACATCACCGATCTCGTGGAAACCGATGCCCACTATCTCGGTCGTGTGCTTCTAAACCTGGTCGGCAATGCGGTCAAATTCACCGAGCATGGTCATGTCGATATGGCCGTTGATTTGCTTGGCGAAACCGAGACCACGTACTGCTTGCGCTTCAGCGTCGAAGACACCGGCATCGGTATACCGGAATCCTTCCATGACTCGATCTTCGAGCCTTTCGCCCAGCTGGAACAGGGGCCTGATCGCCGCTATGGCGGTACCGGTCTGGGTCTGGCTTTCTCACGACAGATCATCGAGTTGATGGGCAGCGAGTTGAAGTTCGAAAGCACGCTTGGCAAGGGCAGCCGTTTCTGGTTTGACCTGACCCTCGCGCGCAGCGCGTTGCCGATCGAGCTTCCAGATTCCTTGTTTTCCCTGCCTGGGTCCCCAGCCATCGAGCCGTTGCGCATCCTCGTCGCCGAGGACAATGAAACCAATCTCATGCTGTTGCACGAACTGCTGGTTGGGGATGGCCATGAGGTGACGACATGCGCCAGCGGCATGGCCGCGCTCGACACGCTCGTCGAACAGGAATTCGATCTGCTCCTGCTCGACTACAACCTCGGCGACATGGATGGCGTGCGCCTGTTGCAGACTTATCGGTTTGGTCGCACCAATCCTGCTCGGGCCATGTTCCTGACCGCCGATGCTTCGCCGCAAACGGCCGCACGTCTGCGCGATTCCGGAGGCGTCGGCGTGATGTACAAGCCGATCACGCAGGCTCGTCTACGCATGGCGATCCGTGATCTGGGCAAGCCCGACGACCCCGAAATGAATGCTTCCGATCCGACGCCGGCGGTCGGCGGCGGTCCGCGCCCGGCACGCCCTTTACTGACCGCAATCGTTGCGAGTCCAATTGACGCCGGGATCATGGATGAATTGAAAACGGTGAGCAGCCGACCGGATTTTTTCCCCAACCTCCTCGCCGAAGCATGCAACGATATACAGCGCAACGCGCAGAACGTCATTGACGGCCTTTCGGACCGTCAATATGCCGCGGTGCGAGACGCGGCGCATGCTCTCAAGGGTGTCAGTGGGGACGTGGGTGCCGTCCGCCTGGTCGCATTGGCAGGGAATCTGATGGCTGCGAGCCGGGAGGAACTCGATCTCGCGCAGGACCGCTGGTCAACCGATCTGACCGAAGCGGTACGCGCGACTGTTGCTGCGCTGAAAAAAGAAATGCAAATAGCCCAATGGGGAGTATCAGTCGACGGTGCGTCCTCGCTGTAGTTTGAACAGCGTCTCCATCACACGCAGATCCTGCGTACCCAAACTCATGGCGGTCTCGACCCACTCCTCGACTACCTGATGCAGCTCGGTCAGATCGAGCGGCGCAATGCGGTGCCGACTACGTTGCAGCATCAGACGGGCAGAGCGATGCTTGAGGTGTTCGGCGATGAGTTTCTCGACGGCGCGTTCGCCCTGTCCGCGTGGACAGATCTCGTCGATGACACCCATGTCCTTGAGTGTCTTCGCGTTGTAGATGTGGCCATCACTGAGCATGCGCTCTGCAGCGCGGGCACCGATGCGTTGCGCGAGCAGGCTCATGCCGCCGGTGCACGGGAACAGACCGAACAGGATTTCCGGAAAGCCGAACTCGCTATGTTCTTCGGCGACGATGAAGTCGGCTGCCAGCGCAGTCTCGAATCCGCCACCCAAGGCGCGACCCTGCACCAGCGCAATGCTGGTGGTCTGCATGCCAAGCTCCCCCGACCATTCAAACAGCATGTCGGCGCAGGTAAGGGAATAACGATGCAGCGCTTCGCGATCGCGCCGGCGGATACAATCGTGGAAAAACGCAAGATCGCCACCGAGGCTGAAATAATCGGGGTGCGCCGACTTCATGATCATGTAATGCACTGGCTGCATGAATCCCATTGACGGCCAGCATGCGTCGCGTTGCTTCAGGCTGTGCAAAAGGCTCCTCAGATCCTGGATCAAGGGCAACGAAAAACAGGGCGCGCGCCCTTCGATGGACTCGGGCAAGGTCAACCAGAGAGCGTTGTTGCTGCCGCCGTCGAACCTCGATTCGATATAGCGCGATGGGGGGATAGACGGAAAAACATGTACTGCGTTCATTGCAAGCACCCTCCTGGGGAAAGAGCGCTTCCGGATGAAGCGCTCGTCAATTAGTTGACGCTTCAGAGACAGGGAATTTGGTGAGCAAATCGTGCTCCTTGGAAACGGCCAGTGCGACGTTCATTCCGCCAAAGCCGGCGGAAAGCGAAAGCGCATGTTCCACCGGAGATTCAAGCTCCGGCCAGTTTGCGATGTGATGAAGCTGGCACTCCGGATCGATCTCGTCAAGATGCGCTGTCGCCGGCAGAAAGGAACCCTGGATCGCAAGCACGCAAGTGGCCAGTTCGATAGCGCTCGCGCCCCCGAGCAGATGGCCATGGATACCCTTGGTCGAGCTGACTGGCAAGCGCTCTGCGGCCGCACCGAATGCGCTACGAATCGCGGTCGTCTCGACTGGATCGCCACCGCGGGTCGCCGTGGCATGGGCGTTGTAATAGTCGATCTGCTCGGGCCGCAGACGTGAATCCACGAGCGCTGCGCATATTGCCGCCGCCTGACCGTCCGAACTGGGCGAGCCAATGTGATAGCCGTCGGAGGCAATGCCATATCCTGAAAGGCGGCAATAGCAGGCAGCGCCGCGCTTCTGCGCATGCTCTCGCGATTCGATCACCATGAAAACGGCACCTTCGCCAAGCACGAGACCGGTTCGCTTCGAGGAAAACGGCCGACAGCTGCGGGTTACGTCTTCGGGATCGACTTCGGCCAGCGCTCGCAGTCCAAACCACAGTCCGAAGAACGTGGGAATCAGAGCGGCTTCGGTGCCGCCGACCAGGGCGACATCGAGATAGCCGTCACGAATCGCCCGATACGCCTCGCCGATCGCCGCGCCCGACGAGGCACAGGCGCTGCTGTTGGTTATGACCGGGCCGAGGATCTTGTGCTTGATCGAAATCAAGGCAGGTGCCGCGTTGCCCATGCTGGCCATGATCGTGAAAGGTTTGGAGCTCTGCATCCCGTCAACGTGGAATTGACGGACCCACTCGTGTTCGGTTTTGACGCCGCCGGTGACCGATCCACAGTACAAGCCGGCGCGCTGGGCGTAGCCTTCGAAGTTGTCGAAGCCGGCATCGTGCATGGCCTGGCCCGCGGCCAGCATGCCGATTTGGCTGCAACGGTCCATGTAAGCCAGTTCGAGTTTGCTGAACTGACTACTGAAATCGCGCTCGATCAGCCCCGCGGGCAACGTCCTCGCCATCTGCGGCGACTGCCACAAGCGAATGCCGGATCGATTCTGCAACAGGCTATCGCGCAACTCCGAAACGGATAGTCCGATCGGCGAAACGACACCCATCCCCGTAATGACGACATCCTGCTTGCTGGTCGACATCAACTAGCCGTCCAGATTGCGCTGGATCATCGTGACGACGTCGGCTAGCGTCGCTTCGCGCGGCATTGTGAGATCGTCGAGTTTGGTTCCCAGTCGATCTTCCGCCTCCATGATCACGTCGAGAACCAGCATCGAATCAAGTCCAAGCTCGCGCAGCGGAACCTCGCGCGAAGCCTGCTCGGGCGGAATGTCGAACTTGTCGCTGAGAAAATTCAGCAACAGTTTGCGGATGCTTTCCTTGTCGGATCGATTCATATCGTGGCACCTTGGTTGGTCGTTTTGGATTGAATGGTTCCTGGTCAGAAGACTTCCTGTGACGAGTTCAGAAAAGAGAACCAAAACGAGCGTTTCCGGGCGGGGCCGAGGTCAGGTCGAGTGGAAAATCGAGCCCTGATTGTTCAAGATTGGGAGAACCCGGCGCGGGCAAGCCGATACGTCTTTTTGCGGCACTTGATGAGCGCTCTCTGACGATTTGCAAAAGATGGAGTAGGTATATGGCGATTCCACATTTGTCGGAATTCGCAAACGCCGCGGTCGAGTCTAGCGCAACTCTCGTCGTGCGAGGCGGAATCGATTTGGCCTGTTCTGTGATGGAATTCACGTTTCTCCTGCTGAAAATCCATCGAGGAGTTCACAGATTGAACAATCTAGCCCATGCTTGGCGCGGTTTGTGCTGGGTTTTCGCTTCTACCATGCGCACCGACGCATATCGGCGCGCAGACTCGACAATGGCGGCGCAGTTCGTGTGCGGTTTGTCGAACCAGGGGGATTGATGAGTCTTGACGAAACAGGACAGTATTTGCGCCACGCTCGAATGCCCATTCGATCGATCGTGCTGGTCAGCATGGGGCCGCTGTCATGGGTAACCGAAGTTGAGAATATCTCCGCAACCGGCTTGCTGGCGGCGCGACCCGCGGAATGGAGCGCCGGGCCCGGGGAGCGTTGCGTGCTGGACATGCTGGTTGGCGATGCCCTGCACATTCATCTGGAGGCGAATGTTTCGCGCCTGACATCCGCGCACGTCGCTTTCGCCTATACGAGAATACCCGAAGACAAGGAACATGCCCTTTGGGAGCTGCTAGGGCAATACGCGGACCATATTGATCGTCCCGTAAGCTGACCTGGAAGCAACTATTGCAATCATGCGTGCTTCGGCGCCGAATCGCGCAATTCGCGCCGCAAGATCTTGCCAACGTTGGATTTCGGAAGCGAATCGCGAAATTCGACGATGCGTGGCTGTTTGTATCCGGTCAGTTCTTCACGGCAATGGGCGCGAATGGCCTCTTCAGTCAAGGTCGGATCCTTCCTGACAACCACCAGCTTGACCGCCTCGCCCGACTTTTCATCCGGAACGCCGATTGCAGCCACTTCAAGCACTCCGGGCATCGACGCGACAACATCCTCGATCTCATTCGGGTAGACGTTGAATCCAGAGACGAGGATCATGTCTTTCTTGCGATCTACGATGTAGAAAAATCCGGATTCGTCCATGCGTGCAATATCACCGGTATGCAGCCAGCCTTTGGCATCGATGATTTGTGCCGTTTCCTCCGGGCGGTTCCAGTAGCCCTTCATGACTTGTGGGCCGCGCACGCAGAGCTCACCAATTTCTCCGACCGCCAACGGGATGCCGTCGTCGCTCTGGATGTTCACCTCAGTCGACGATATGGGAAGTCCGATCGAACCATTGTAGTCGGCGAGAGTGAGCGGATTGATGCACACCGCTGGCGATGTCTCGGTCAATCCATAAGCTTCGGCCAGGGTGCATCCGGTGACCTTCTTCCAGCGTTCGGCCACTGCGCGCTGCACTGCCATACCGCCACCCAGGGTCATGCGCAGGCTGGAGAAATCGAGTTTGTCGAACCCGGGCGTATGCAAAAGTCCGTTGAAGAGCGTATTGACGCCGGTCAGTGAGGTGTAACGGATACGAGCGAGTTCGGCAACAAAGCCCTTCATGTCGCGAGGGTTCGTGATCAAGTGGTTGTGGCCACCGAGTTTCATGAAGGTCAGACAGTTCGCCGTCAATGCAAAAATGTGATAAAGCGGCAGAGCCGTAATAATGACCTCTTCGCCTTCGCGCATGCCCGTGCCGATCCAGGCGCCGGCTTGCTGCATGTTGGCGATCAAGTTGCGATGCGTGAGCATGGCACCCTTGGCCACACCCGTGGTTCCGCCGGTGTACTGCAGGAACGCAATATCGTCACAGGTCACACCCGGCTTCGGCACTGCGCCGCTTGCGCCTCGGCTCAACGAATCGTTGAACCGGATGGCGCAATCGATCTTGTAGGCAGGAACCATTTTCTTGACGTGGCGTATGACGAAGTTGGTAATGACTCCCTTCGGAAAGCCGAGCAAGTCACCGATTCCGGTGGTAATGACATGCTTGACGTGCGTTTCGGCGATCACGCTTGCCACCGTGTGCGCAAAGTTTTCGAGAACGATGACAACGGTTGCGCCGGAATCTTCGAGCTGGTGCTTGAGTTCGCGCGCCGTGTACATCGGATTGGTATTGACCACGATCAGCCCCGCGCGCAACGCGCCTGCAATCGCGATCGGATATTGCAGGACGTTCGGCATCATCATCGCGATGCGATCACCCTTGGCGCATTTCAGGTCATTGACCAGAAAACTCGCGAACTGCCGGCTTAAGATGTCGAGTTCACCATAGCTGATCGTGCGCCCCATGTTCGAATACGCCGGACGGTGGCGGAATCGTTCGAAGCAATTGTCGAGTAGGTCGACGATCGAGGAGAACTCGTCAAGGTTGATCTCAGCCGGGACACCCTTGGGATAGTGAGCCAACCAGGGGCGATCGGGATGGTCTGTCATGATTCCTCCAGGCTGAACCTGGTTGTGGCAACGAAGGGGTGTGATGCGTTTCAGTCGGTATGGACGCGTATTGCCCCGATTGCAACACAGGCTGCGAACGATCAGCAAGGCGCAGTGCAGCGACGCTACGCCGGACCAAGACCTCCAAAGGACAACTCGAGAAGACCAAGACATGAAAGCAGGTTTGGCAGGATTGAAGGTAACGATTCATTTCGAGGTGATCAGGAGTCTGATAGTCGCCTCGATACTGATCCTCGGTGTCGCTTGCGCGCGGCCCTCCGACGAGACCCAGATTCGAGATGCACTCACAGCGATGCAAAAAGCAGTCGAGGCCGGCAAGCCAGCCGATTTCATGGCCCATGTCGCCGATGATTTCACCGGTGAAGCAGGCACGCTCGATCGCGCGGCTCTGCACAATCTGCTGCGCGGCCAGGCGCTCACCAACACGCACATCGGGGTGAGCCTCTCGCTGGTTGAGGTGGAACTGCGAGGTGATCGTGCGACAGTTCGCGCAACCGTCGCATTGACCGGCGGCAACGGCCGATGGATTCCTGAGCGGGGCTCGATCCATCGAATTGAAAGCGGCTGGCGCAAGCACGATGGAGACTGGCGTTGCATCAACGCCGAGTGGGAGCGCTCGCTTTAGTTGTGTTACCGAGGCCAAATTCCGCATGACCGCGACTGCAAACAGCAGGCGCGGTCATCCCGGCGACTTCAAGCAGCCTTTCCGCTCTTGGCCAATTGGCGCAATACGTAAGGAAGAATGCCGCCGTGGCGGAAGAATTCACGTTCTTTCGGGGTAGCGAGCAAGACGTCAACCTTGAATTCCTTGCGGCGGCCATCCTTCGATTCGGCAACCACATGCGCTTCCCGCGCGTTGCCATCCTCAAGCCCGGTCACTTCGAATTTCTCGCGCCCATCAAGCCCCAGTGATTTCGCAGTCTCGCCAGGTTTGAACTGGCAGGGCAGCACGCCCATGCCGACAAGGTTGGATCGATGGATGCGCTCATAGCTCTCGGCAATGACCGCCTTGACTCCGAGCAGCAAGGTGCCCTTGGCCGCCCAGTCACGTGACGAGCCGCTGCCGTATTCCTTGCCCGCAATGACAACGAGCGGCGTTTTTTCCTGCTTGTAGCGCATGGCGGCATCGTAGATGCTCATTTGTTCGCCACTCGGAACGTGCTCGGTAAAGCCACCCTCGACCCCATCGAGCATCTGGTTGCGGATGCGAATGTTGGCAAACGTGCCACGCACCATGACGTCATCGTTCCCGCGCCGCGAGCCGTAGGAATTGAAGTGCTCGGGCGTCACGCCACGCTCGATCAGGAATTTGCCGGCGGGAGAACTCTTCTTGATGTTGCCAGCCGGTGAAATGTGATCGGTGGTGATCGAGTCACCGAAAAGGCCCAGGCAACGCGCGGCATGGATATCCTCGACCTTTGCCAGTGCCATGGTCATGCCATCGAAGTACGGTGGATTCTTGATGTAGGTCGAATCAGTATTCCATTCGTACAACTTGTCTTCGGGAGACTTGATCTGATTCCAGCGGCTGTCGCCCTTGAACACATCGGCATAGTTCGATTTGAACATCTCAGGGCTGATCGTACTGGCGATGAGATCGCTGATTTCCTTGTTGCTCGGCCAGATATCCTTGAGGAAAACGGGCTTGCCGTCGCTGCCAGTTCCCAGCGGCTCGCTGGAAAGATCGATATCGATGGTTCCTGCCAGCGCGTAGGCGACAACCAACGGAGGCGAGGCGAGATAGTTCATCTTCACTTCGGGGTGAATGCGACCCTCGAAGTTGCGGTTTCCAGAGAGCACCGCGGCAACGGCGAGATCGCCGGCCTGGATCTGCTTGCTGACAGAGTCATCGAGCGGGCCGGAATTGCCGATGCAGGTGGTGCATCCGTATCCGACCAGGAAGAAATCGAGTTTCTCCAGTTCGACCAGCAAGCCGGCCTTTTCCAAATAGTCGGTGACCACGAGCGAGCCCGGTGCAAGCGAAGTTTTTACCCACGGTTTACGCTTGAGTCCTTTGGCCGCGGCGTTTCGAGCGAGCAGACCCGCGCCGATCATGACCGCCGGATTCGAGGTATTCGTGCACGAAGTGATTGCCGCGATGACCACCGCACCGTCACGCAGCGGCGCGGGAATCGCCTCATCCGAACCATGCTCGCTCGCTGCCTCGTCATGACCGACCGCGGTGCTTCCGCCCTCGTTCTTGAAGCGGGCGACTTCCTGATCCTTGAGCGGCCGACCGGCAGTCATCAGCTTGAGCGAATCGCGATAGCTGGTTCGCATGTCGCTGAGCAGAACACGATCCTGTGGGCGCTTCGGACCTGCAAGCGAGGGTTTTACCGTCGCCATATCGAGTGACAGCGTTGACGAGAAGGAGGCCGCCGGCGTGCCTTCGTCATGCCAAAGTCCTTGCGCCTTGGCATAGGCCTCGACCAAGGCGATCTGCTCGTCGCTGCGTCCCGACAATTGCAAGTAACGGATCGATTCCGCATCGATCGGAAAAATCGCACAGGTCGCGCCATATTCGGGCGACATGTTGCCAATCGTCGCGCGGTCGGCCAGCGGCAGGTGCTTTAAACCCGAACCATGGAACTCGACAAACTTGCCGACCACACCGTGCTTGCGGAGCATTTCGGTCACAGTCAGCACGAGATCCGTTGCGGTCGCGCCTTCCGGCAGTTTTCCTGTCAGCTCAAAACCGACTACTTGCGGGATCAACATGGAAGAGGCCTGACCGAGCATCGCGGCTTCGGCCTCAATGCCGCCAACTCCCCAGCCGAGCACGCCGAGGCCATTGACCATGGTCGTATGCGAATCGGTTCCGAAAACCGTATCGGGATAGGCCCACTCGGCGCCATTCAATTCGCTGGTCATCACGACTCGCGAAAGATGTTCGAGATTGACCTGATGCACGATACCGGTACGCGGCGGCACCACCTTGAAGTTGTTCAGTGCCTTCTGCCCCCAGCGCAGAAACGAGTAGCGCTCCTGGTTGCGTTCGAACTCGATTTCAACGTTCTTTTCGATGGCGTCGCTGGAGCCGAAGACATCGACCTGGACCGAATGGTCGATGACGAGTTCGACCGGTGCCAGCGGGTTGATCAAGGTGGGATCACCGCCGAGCGAGACCATTGCGTCGCGCATCGCCGCGAGGTCGACCACGCACGGAACGCCTGTGAAATCCTGCAGCACGACGCGCGCGGGCATGAAGGCGATTTCGGTCTCCGATTTGGCGTCTGCCTGCCACGTTGCCACTGCCTCGATCTGCTTGCCCGTGACATCGACGCCGTCTTCGTGGCGCAGCAGGTTTTCCAGCAGGATCTTCATCGAATACGGCAGCTTGCCGAGATCAAAGCGCTGGCCAAGCTTGACCAGACTCGCATAGCGATATTGCTTGCCGTTGACCTTGAGGGTGTCGTGCGTCGAAAAGCTGTCATTCATGGCGATTCTCCTTGGCTGTCGCGGTATCGAAATCCGGGTTCGGAGTGCGGCGCGGTATCGTACCGCTTTGCATTGGGGGGTATCTCCGAGGGCGCTTTGCATATGGGGATGGAAGGCAATGACCGCAACCGACTCAAGGGTTCGGTTGAGCGCGCCGCTCGATTGCGGGAAAAGCCCGAAAATGGCTAAAATAGGAGGCTGCCGAAGCCGCAGTGGATCGCTGAAACCGCTGCGCCTCATCATCGCTCTCATGGTTGCCCGATGCCTTGATCTGCGCTCGTGATGGCTTTACGCCCTTCTTTCCGTCTGCTCAATGGATGCCTGCCATGCTGACCGCCTACCGCCAACACGTCGCCGAACGCGCCGCCCTCGGAATTCCGCCGCTGCCGCTGTCTGCCCATCAAACGGCTGATCTGATTGAGCTGCTCAAGCAGCCCGGCGCCGAAGACGGCAATTTCTTGCTGGAATTGATCACCCATCGTGTTCCGGCAGGCGTCGACGATGCGGCCAAGGTCAAGGCTTCGTATCTTGCTGCGGTCGCCTTCGGAACCGAAACCTGTGCGCTCATTTCGCCGGAGCGCGCAACAGAATTGCTTGGCACGATGCTCGGTGGTTACAACATCCATCCGCTGGTCGAATTGCTTGATCATCCCAGTCTTGCGCCAATTGCCGGCGAAGCGCTGAAGAAAACCCTGTTGATGTTCGATGCCTTCCATGATGTGAAGGACCGGGCGGACAAGGGCAATGTCAACGCGCAAAGCGTTCTCAAGAGTTGGGCCGATGCAGAGTGGTTCACGAGTCGCCCACCGGTTCCGCAATCAATGACCATTACGGTGTTCAAGGTCAGCGGTGAAACCAATACCGATGATCTTTCCCCGGCACCCGATGCGACCACGCGTCCGGATATCCCGATGCACGCACTCGCGATGCTCAAGAACAAGCGCGAAGGGATCACGCCCGAAGAAGATGGCAAGCGCGGGCCGGTCGCGTTCATCGAGTCGTTGAAGGAAAAAGGCAACCTCGTGGCCTATGTCGGCGACGTCGTCGGCACCGGCTCCAGCCGCAAGTCGGCAACCAACTCGGTGCTCTGGTTCACCGGCGAGGATATTCCGTTCATTCCGAACAAGCGCTTCGGCGGTGTCTGTCTCGGCAACAAGATCGCACCGATCTTCTACAACACGATGGAAGATGCCGGCGCCTTGCCGATCGAACTCGACGTCAGCGAAATGAACATGGGTGATGTCGTCGAGCTGCGTCCTTACGATGGCAAGGCACTCAAGAATGGCAAGGTCATCGCGGAGTTCAAACTCAAGTCCGACGTGTTGTTTGATGAAGTTCGCGCCGGTGGACGTATTCCGCTGATCATCGGACGCGGTTTGACCGCACGTGCGCGTGAAGCGCTCGGCTTGCCGTTATCGACCCTGTTCCGCTTGCCCGAAAATCCCGCCAGTAGCGACAAGGGATTCACCCTCGCGCAGAAAATGGTCGGTCGCGCCTGCGGTTTGCCGGAGGGTGAGGGCATTCGTCCCGGTACCTATTGCGAGCCGCGCATGACCTCGGTTGGATCGCAGGATACGACCGGTCCGATGACGCGCGATGAGCTCAAGGATCTGGCCTGTCTCGGTTTCAGCGCCGATCTGGTCATGCAGTCGTTTTGTCACACCGCGGCTTACCCGAAATCGGTCGATGTGACCATGCATCACGAGCTGCCGGAATTCATCAGCACCCGCGGAGGAATCCCGTTGCGTCCCGGTGACGGCATCATCCATTCCTGGCTCAATCGCATGTTGCTGCCCGATACGGTCGGCACCGGCGGCGATTCGCATACGCGTTTTCCGATTGGCATTTCGTTCCCGGCCGGTTCGGGATTGGTCGCGTTTGCGGCCGCGACCGGCGTGATGCCGCTCGATATGCCGGAATCGGTTCTGGTCCGCTTCAAGGGCGAGCTGCAGCCCGGCGTGACCCTGCGCGATCTGGTCAATGCCATTCCGCTTTACGCCATCAAGGCCGGCCTGCTCAACGTCGAAAAGAAGGGCAAGATAAACATCTTCTCCGGACGCATCCTCGAAATCGAGGGACTGCCAAACCTCAAGGTCGAGCAAGCATTCGAACTGTCTGATGCGTCGGCCGAGCGCTCCGCCGCTGGCTGCACGGTGCATCTGGACAAGGCGCCGATCATCGAATACATCACGAGCAATATCGTCATGCTCAAATGGATGATCGCGCAAGGCTACAAGGATGTGCGCAGCATCACGCGCCGAATCAAGGCGATGGAAGCCTGGTTGGCGGATCCGAAATTGATGGCGCCCGATGCCGATGCCGAGTACGCGGCGATCATCGATATTGATCTCGCCGACGTCCACGAGCCGATCGTTGCGTGCCCGAATGATCCCGATGATGTGAAAACCTTGTCGGACGTAGCTGGGGCCAAAATTGACGAAGTCTTTATTGGTTCGTGCATGACCAATATTGGCCATTTCCGCGCCGCGTCCAAGTTGCTCGAAGGCAAGCGCGATATTCCGACCAAGCTGTGGGTTGCACCACCGACCAAGATGGACGCAGCCGAGCTGACCAAGGAAGGCCACTACGGCACCTTCGGAACCGCAGGCGCGCGCATGGAAATGCCGGGTTGCTCGCTGTGCATGGGCAACCAGGCCCAGGTGCGCGAGGGAGCGACCGTGTTCTCGACCAGTACGCGCAATTTTCCGAATCGACTCGGCAAAAATGCCAACGTCTATCTCGGTTCGGCTGAACTCGCAGCGATCTGCTCGCGGCTTGGACGCATTCCGAGCAAGGACGAGTACATGGCCGATATGGGTATCCTCAAGGTCAACAGCGAAGCGATTTATCGCTACATGAACTTCGATCAGATCGAAGAGTTCACCGAGAGTGCGGCCACCGTATCTGCTTGATTTGGTGTTTTACGAGTTACTGAGCGACCTGTGCAGGGCAGTTGCCCTGCACAGCATGCAAACGGTTGCCTATTCCCATAGAGTGCAGGTTCGCTGCCGCGAGCCAGCTTTGATGTGAGCGAGGAATTCCGCGCGCGGCACTGCGGTAAGGGAAGGGAAGGGTCAAGGCCACATGTCGTCGGTTAAGCAAAATCCGGAGAACGCAGCGCACGGACCCGATGACGGGTTCGTGCGCGGCTTGTTGCATGTCTCTGAAATGTCCGTTCTCGGCGAACTCGCCGCGCGCGAAGCACGCAGCCGGTTTGGTGTGTCTGCGCTTGCCCTGGCTTGGAATACAGAGCGCATCCATGGGGATGGAAGCAGCGATTCACGCGGTTGCCACCCGGCGGAAATTATCGATGCACCCGATGTGCGCCGAGTTTCGTTGTTCAATGCAGCCAATGGCACGAGAGCCGAAATTTCCTGGAAGGCCTCGTCCGACTCAGGCAATCGTTCCGGCATGGAGTGGGACCGCTATCTCAACGATCTTGCCGTCGTCGCCCAGCGGATTTTGCAGCGGGATTCGTTGACTCAATCGGTGCGCAGGCTGGAGCGGGCCGAACATGTTCAGCGTGCCCTGTTCGCGATTGCCAACATGGCCAGTTCCGATCTTGACATGCCGGAGATGTTGCATGGCATTCACGAGATTGTCGGCTGGCTCATGTATGCAGAAAATTTCTTCATTGCGCTGTACGAGCCCGAACGCGACAGTCTGCGCTTTCTGTATTTTGTTGATACGGTGGATCAGGACACTTTCAGTCCCAGTCGCGAGATAGCTGCGGCCGATCTGCCAAACAGTCTCACGCTTGCGATGATTCGTAGTGGCGAATCACAGATGGGGCCGTCTGAACAAGTGCGCGATGGCATGGGCATTCCGCATGACGATGCTTTGGGTCCGGATTCGGAAGATTGGCTGGGCGTTCCGATGATTGGCGCCGCGGCGGCGATTCGCGGTGCCATCGTGGTGCAAAGCTATCTCCCGGATACGCGCTATTCGGAAGAAGATCGCGCGATCCTGATCTATGTGGCGCAGCACATCCTGACAGCGCTCGAGCGCAAACAGGCCCAAACGGATCTTGAAATTCGGGTCACGGAACGCACGCGCGAGCTTGCCGATGCTATCGGCGAACTGCAGCAGGAAGTCACCGAGCGTCAGCGCGGCGAACGCTTGCAACGCGCATTATTCGGCATTGCGGAATGCGCCGCTGCCGCAGAGTCATTGGCGGAATTCTATGCAAGCGTCCACGGCATTGTCGGCGAGCTGCTGAATGCGCGGAATTTTTATATTGCCTTGGTCGCCGAGGATGGCGAGAACCTCGAGTTTCCCTACTCGGTCGATGAGGTCAACCCGATAAGACCCCGCCGCCCGATGGCCAACGGCATGACCGAGTATGTGCTGCGTACCGGGCAGGCACTCCTGGCCAATCGGCATAAGATCGATGAATTGGTCGGGTCCGGTGATGTGCAGCGTTTTGGAACGCGTGCGAACTATTGGCTGGGTGTTCCGCTGATCTGCAATGATGCTGCGGTCGGAGTGGTAGCGGTGCAAAGCTATTCGCCAGATTCGCCGTTTACCGAACGTGATCAAGAACTATTGAACTTTGTTGCCTATCACATCGGAAATGGGCTTGAGCGCAAGCGCGCACAGGATTCCTTGATCCATGACAACGTCGAGCTTGAGGCAAGGGTCAATGCACGCACGCGGGAGCTCGCGCTGGCCAATCGTGATCTGACCGGGCAGATTCTCGAGCGCGAGCGTATCGAGGCGCGCCTGACGCATGAAGCGTTTCACGATGTGCTGACCGGTTTGCCCAATCGCGCACTGTTGCTGCAACGTCTTGGTTCGGCCATGAATCGCTACAAGGCGGATTCCACCCAAGGGTATGCAGTGCTTTTCCTTGATCTGGATCGTTTCAAGGTAGTCAATGACAGCGTCGGGCATCTGGTTGGCGACGAGATGCTCAAGCAGGCCGCTTTGCGACTCGCCAGCGCTTGCGCACCGTTCATGGTCGCCCGACTAGGCGGTGACGAATTTTCCGTGCTGGTCGACAGCTTGCCTGATCCCAGCCTCGCGGTAACCGTCGCACAACGTCTCATTGATGCCTTGGTCGATCCGATCCGTGTCGCCAACAAGGAGATGTTCACCTCGGCGAGTGTCGGCATCGCCTATTCCGATACGCACTATGCGCGCGCTGAAGAGCTGCTGCGCGATGCCGACGCGGCGATGTATCGGGCGAAGGCCAATGGACGTCAGTGCTATGAAATCTTCGACGAGAATCTTCGCGCCGAGGCGATGTATGCGCTCGATCTCGAAAGCGATCTGCGCCACGCTTTGGTTCGTCGCGAATTCGAGCCCTATTTCCAGTCGATTGTTTCACTCACCGATGGCAGAGTTCTCGGTTACGAGGCCCTGTTGCGCTGGAACCATCCGCAACGCGGTTTGCTGATTCCTGCGGATTTCCTTGCGGCGGCGGAGGAGAACGGATGCATTGAGCAAATCGATTGGCAAATGTTCTCAATGGCCTGTGAGCAGGCGCAGCGACTGCCCGAATCAACCTATGTTTCGATCAACGTTTCCGCTCGCCGCTTGCGCGTACCGGATTTCGACGCAATTGCGCTGCGCACGATCGAAGCGAGTGGCCTCGCTCCGCAGCGCGTGCGCCTGGAGGTGACCGAGGGTGCCTTGCTCGACCAGCCTGAGCAGATGCGAAGCATTCTGTTGCGCCTGCGCCAGGCTGGGGTACTTGTCCAGCTCGATGATTTTGGCACCGGTTATTCGTCGCTGAGCTATTTGCATCGCTTCCCGATTTATTCGCTCAAGATCGACCGATCCTTCATCTCCGATCTGAGCGCTGAAAGCAGCAGTCCCGCGGTCGTCAAGGCGATAATTGCCTTGGCTGAATCGCTAGGCGTCGAAGTGATTGGCGAAGGCATCGAAACCACGGCACAACGTGATGCCCTGATCAGCATGGGCTGCTCGATTGGCCAGGGCTTCCTCTACTCGCATCCTGAGTTGATCAGTCAGCTTTGCTGACCAGGTGAATCGCCGACTGGCATCGTAGTCGGCGTTCAGGGTGGACGTTCTGCGGGGACCCCGGGCGACGCGGTAGAATTGGCGCTTCCGAATCAATCCAGACACCGCCATGAGCACAACTGCCGAAAACCTGCCTGCCGTTGAAGCCCCCAGCGATGCAGCGCCATTACGCTTTATCACCGCGGCCAGCCTTTTCGATGGCCACGACGCCGCGATCAACATCATGCGTCGACTGATCCAGTCGCAAGGGGCCGAGGTTATCCATCTCGGTCACAACCGCGCCGTCGAAGATGTTGTCCGAGCAGCTTTGCAGGAAGACGCCGACGCCATCGCGCTGTCCTCCTACCAGGGCGGTCATGTCGAATATTTCAAATACATGATCGACATGCTCAAGGAGCGTGGTGCCTCGCACATTCGCGTGTTCGGCGGCGGCGGCGGCACGATTACACCG
Source organism: Dokdonella sp. (assembly GCA_039930065.1). Taxonomy (GTDB): domain Bacteria; phylum Pseudomonadota; class Gammaproteobacteria; order Xanthomonadales; family Rhodanobacteraceae; genus Dokdonella. The sequence goes on along the minus strand of JBDSPX010000228.1, from coordinate 100 downwards.
GAGGAAATTCGCGAACTCCAGGCCTATGGCGTCGAGCGCATCTATCATCCCAATGACGGCATGCATCTTGGTCTGGTCGCGATGATCGAGGATGTGGTGG
>JBDSPX010000227.1:0-15938 GCA_039930065.1 Dokdonella sp. | reverse complement strand
GCATGATCGAGCAGCCATTCGATCGGACGCGCGTTGCGGATGGCCAGGCAATCCTGCACTTCGCCAATCTGCTCGGCGATATGGATATGGATCGGCATCATCGATCCGCTCAAGCTGGTGCGTGTCTCCGCCATGCCGTTGATGCCTTCGAGCACGACGCGCATGGCATCCTCGGGAACTGCACGCAACGAATGCAGGGCGACACCGACGCGCAGATGTGCATTTTCAAGCAGGCGCAGTCGTTCGACCAGATTCAAATAGCTATCGACATCGTGCGCAAATCGGCGTTGCCTTTCGCCCAGCACGCGACCGTCGAAACCACCGGTCATGTAAAGCGCGGGTAGCAAGGTCAAACCGATACCGGCCTCCTGCGCCGCCTCAATCAGCGCCAGTGACATCGCCGCCCGGTCGGCATAGGGTTTGCCATTCGGCTGATGATGCAAATAGTGGAATTCGCAGACATGCGTATAACCGGACTTGAGCATCTCGACATAGAGCTGGGTCGCGATCGCGCGCAAATCATCAGGTCCTACCTTGCCGGCGAACGCATACATCACCTCGCGCCAGGTCCAGAAGCTGTCCGCAGGATCACCACGACGTTCTGCCAGCCCCGCCATCGCACGCTGGAACGCGTGCGAGTGCAGATTCGGCATACCCGGCAATACCCATCGCCCCAACGATTCGGCAGCATCGGCGGCCACCTCGGATCGCACGTCGATCAAGGCGCCCGGATAGTAGAGGCCGCTATCGATCTCAAATCCGACGTCGTGCCGCCAGCCATCCGGGAACCAGGCATTGTCGGCATGAAACTGTTGGCTGCTCATCGTCACACTCCACGAAATCGATCGCTGATTATCGGCGTTGGCGACAGCTCACGATAGCCAGCAGAATGGATGCTGCGTTATCTCTTCGATTGGCCAGCAACCGGAACGCCTCGTCTGCAATAATCGCGGCATGACGATGACCGCTTCGACACCGCCCTGGGACGGCCTGCTGATCGACTGCCAGCTGGCCACGATGAACGACACTGGCGTGGCCTTTGCTGCGATCGGCGACGCTGCACTCGGCTGGAAAGACGGTCACATTGTCTTTGCCGATGCCATGAGCGCCCTGCCCGGGGCGCCAGAAGAATTGTCGAGCGCAGTCGAGTCGATGGCGGGTGCCTGGATCACGCCCGGATTGATCGACTGCCATACCCATCTGGTCTTTGGCGGCAATCGCTCGCATGAGTTCGATTTGCGCCTCAACGGTGCCAACTACGAGGACATCGCGCGTGCGGGCGGCGGCATCGCCTCGACGGTCAAGGCCACGCGTGCGCTCGATCAAGGTGCGCTGCTCGCAGAATCCTTGCCGCGCGCTCGCGCGCTCGTCAGCGATGGCGTAACGACAATCGAGATCAAATCCGGTTATGGGCTGGATCTGGCCAGTGAGCTGAAGATGTTGCGGGTCGCGCGCGCCATCGGGACCACACTCGATATTGGCGTACGCACAACCTTCCTCGGTGCACATGCGCTGCCGCCTGAATTCACAGGCCGACAAGCCGACTATGTTGAGCATATTTGCGAGGTGATGCTGCCGGAAATCGCTCGCAGCAAACTTGCCGATGCGGTTGACGCATTCTGCGAAACGATCGCCTTCACGCCCGCGCAGACACGAAAGGTATTCGCGACATCACGTGGGCTGGGGCTGCCGATCAAGTTGCATGCGGATCAGTTGTCCGATCTGGGTGGCGCCGCACTCAGTGCAGAGTTTGATGGACTCTCGGCCGATCATATCGAGCACACCAGCGCAGACGGCATACGCGCGATGGCCAAGGCGGGAACGGTTGCCGTACTCCTGCCCGGCGCGTTTTACGCCTTGCGCGACACCCATCTGCCACCGATCGGCGGTCTGCGCGACCATGGCGTGGCGATGGCCGTGGCAAGCGATTTGAATCCTGGCACGTCGCCGATGCTGTCGCTGCGTCTGGCCATGAACATGGCTTGCACGCTGTTTCGACTGACCCCGGAGGAAGCCTTGCGCGGAACCACGGTCAACGCGGCGCGTGCGCTCGGTCTGACGGATCGGGGGCGGCTTGCGCACGGCTTACGCGCCGATTTCGTGGTTTGGGATGCCGCATCCCCTGCCGATCTTTGCTATTGGATCGGAGGATCATTGGCCCGTCGCGTGGTCAGTGGCGGCAAGACCGTGGCAGCAAACGGAGCCAATGCATGAGTGATGCGAAAGCCTCGGTTTCCGATGCAATGGGCCTCGCCCTGCAAGGCGGTGGTGCGCATGGCGCATTTACCTGGGGCGTCCTCGATCGCTTGCTTGAGCACGGTGAACTTTCTTTCTCACGAGTCAGCGCGACCAGCAGCGGCGCGCTGAACGCACTTGCCCTGGCCCAGGGATGGATGAATGGAGGCCGCGAAGGCGCGCGCACCTGTCTCGATGTGCTTTGGCAGCGCATCGCCGGTCACCCGATGTCGGCGCCGTGGATCTTCGGATCGCGCATGCCGGCCGCGCAGCCAGGTGCACAGAACCTGCATCGCTATTACACCGCGCGTCAGATCAATCCATCGGCGATCAATCCAGTCGAGCAGATTGCCGAGGTGATGTTCGATTTCGAACAGCTGCGGAGTGAAGCCCCTTTCCCGATTCATCTCGCCGCCACGCGCGTGCGCGACGGCGGGCTGCGCCTGTTTGGTCCCGAGGAGCTCAATGTGGATGCCTTGCTTGCCTCGACCTGCTTGCCGCAGATCTTTGCACCCGTTCGCATCGACGGCGAGACTTACTGGGATGGTGGCTGGGCTGGAAACCCGGTTCTTGAACCGCTGCTTGGCCCCGATCAGGCATCAACCATCCTCGGCATCCTCGTGCAACCGCTCGATCGCAGCGAGATACCCACGACCCCTGAAAGGATTGCCACACGCATCGGCGAGCTCGGCTTCAGCACCGCCTTTCTGCGTGAATTGCGTTCGCTGCTGGTCAGCGGCGACAGTCCACAAGCCCTGGCAGCTTCAAATGTGCAGGGATTGATTCCACGCGTGCTGCTTATTGAACCCGGAGAATCCCTGCATGATTTTCATGACAAGACTCCATTCAAAAACGCGATCGGATTTCTCTCGATGCTGCGCGATCACGGACGCGTTTGCGCTGACCGCTGGATCGCCAATCCGGAGCACCACGTCATCAACCGTGACTCTCGATTGTTTCAGCAACGAAAAGCCTGAAACGAAAAGCCCCCGCGATGCAGGGGCCAACGATCAAACAAACCCGACGAATTGAATCAGGCGGTCTTCTTGGCAGCGGCCTTCTTCGCCGGAGCTGCCTTCTTGACGGCCGTCTTGCTGGCAGTCTTCGCCGCAGGCTTGCTGGCGGTCTTGGCCGCAGAGGACGACTTGTCGGCTACAGCATTGCTTTCAGCGTGCGGACGCACGTTGCCATAGCTGCGAATAGCGATTTTGCCCTTGCGGGTCTTGCGGTCACCACGGCCCATCGGAAATCCTCTAGATCGATTCGTCAAACAAAGGGGGCGAAGGATAGCAGTGCCGCAGCAAAGCGCAAGTCGAATCAGGCAATCGGCGTGTGAGACTTGTCGTCGCAAGAAGGTTGGCCGCATGCGCCAGCGTCGATTTGGACGGTCGCATGGACTACCGAAAACTGATCCTTGAGCAACATCTGGATGGCGACTACCGCCTGCTCGGCAGCTTGCTCAGGATCCAGTCGAGCATGCAGGGTGGCCATCCGCTGGCCCCCGCCCAACTGCCACAAATGCACATGATGTATGTCATGCACTCCATTGATTTTGCTTAGTATCTGCTCCCTGACATCTTCAATATCCAGCCCCTCCGGCACGCCTTCGAGAAGGATGTGGGCACTGCGCCGCAGCAGGCGCCAGGCACTGTTGAGGATCAATACGGATACGAAAACCGAAATCAGCGGATCTGCCCACAACCAATCGAAGTACCGCACCAGCAAGGCCGCGGCAACGGCGCCGATGGATCCGAGCAAATCGCCGATCACATGCAATCGGGCCGCTGCGGTATTGAGGTCGTCATGGTCATGTCCGCCAAGAACGCGCAGTACGATCACGTTCACGAGCAGTCCGGCGACGGCAACGAAGAACATCAACCCGGAAAGAATCGGCGCAGGATGCAGGAAGCGCGTGATGGCCTCATAGGCAATCCAGACGACCAGCAGAATCTGGGTCAACGCATTCGTGTAACCCACCAGCACTTCGAGTCGCGCATAGCCAAAGCTGCGCAAGGAATCGGCAGGCCGGCGCGCAAACCACGCACCGAGCCAGGCAAACAGCAACGCGGCCGCATCAACCAGCATGTGCCCTGCATCGGCGAGCAACGCCAGTGACCCCGAAATCCAGCCGCCGAAGGCCTCGACAACAAGGGTGATCGTGGTCAACGCGAACGCGTACAGCAGTCGCCGCTCAACGCCCGTCGTGTTGTGCGAATGCGATTTGCCATGATCGTGAGAAGGATCATGGGATTCATGCGGATGGTGATGGGAATGCATAAGAGTCAGGAGCGTGGAGTGACCGCATGCTAGGCAACGAACACGCGGTTACACAATCACGTCAATCGGTAGCGCCGTGAAACGCCGTCGCCTCAATGGCTGCAGCTGGGGCTGTGCACATGGTTCAAACGCATGTTGATGACGTGCGACAACGCGATCAACGATCCGCCGATACTGACCACCACGGCATGCCATGGATTCGCATGACTCGCCCCGGTAGCAATACCAATGACAAGCAGGACAATACCGGGCACCAGAAACACAAACGCACGATAGCTGCCATGTTTGCGCAATCCGAACACCAGACTGATCGTCGCGAGCACGATGGCGAAACTGACAAAGATCTGCTCAAAACCATGATCCGCCAGAAAGCCGAGTCCAAGCGCCGGCAGAACGCCAAAAACCAACGGCAACAAGGCGCAGTGCACGGCGCAAAGCATCGAGGCAAACGCGCCAAATCGGTCGATGCGGCTTTCGAGGCCGCGACCCGGTGGCAGTTTGCTGGAAGAGTCGACCATGGCGATCCGTTGCGCGGGAAGCATTCGCGATCCAATTTCGGGCTGGTCGTCAGTTTTACTGACCAACCATGAATTGTTACTGTATAACATTAAGCCCGAACAAACAATCGTACCTGCTTTACCCCACCCAACCAATCGCAGAAGCCCGCGCTTTGTCTCGACCAGGCAGACGAGCGCCGAGCAGAGTCAGGATCGAGCTTGACTCGAACAGACCGCGCAGAGCCCATGAACCTCCAACGTCTGGCTGGCCGGTATGAAGCCGCGATCACGTGCCTGCGCGGTGAGCAGGGTCGCGACCTGCTCATCGCAGATTTCGAGCGCGCTCGAACAACCATCACAGATAAGAAATGGCACCTGATGCGACTCACCGGGGTGGTGGCAACCAACGAAAGAGTTGATCGATTCGAGCTTGTGAATGAAGCCATGCTCAAGCAGAAAATCCAGCGCGCGATAGACCGTCGGCGGCGCCGCGAGACCCGGACCGTCCTTGAGACGATCAAGCAGGTCATACGCCTTGACTGGGACCGTCGATTCCGCAACCAGTTCGAGGACGCGCAGGCGAATCGCCGTGAGACGCAATCCACGATCGCTGCAGACCTTGGAAACATCGCGCACGAACGCACTCGCATCGTGGAGATGCGCGTGCGGGGATGGCAATTTTCGCGAAGTAAGACTCATGGCAAGGACAATTGGGGGCGGAACGACAAAAGCATAGCATCGCCGTCCCAGTCCAATTTGATCCAACCGCCAATTGGCTCGACTTCGATCCCATTCTTCCCGTGCTGAGGCGAGAATCAATGCGAAGCTGACTGATAGGTTGCGGACCTTCAATGCACCGCACCAGATGCATGCCAGCGGCATAACGAACGCGCGACTGTAGGCGGCCAAGCGCAAACAACGCCCGTCGTTCGATATCGGATTCGCACTGAAAAAGCCGCTCGACTAGTGAAGAAATCTTTCTTCGAAAACCTTTGCGGTCACCGCTTCGCTGAACAGAAAGCCCTGCATTTCGTCGCACGCGAGCAAGCGCAGCAAACGCTTTTGCTCTTCCGTTTCGACACCTTCCGCAACGACTTTCAGCGACATTGAATGGGCAAGAGTGATGATATTGGAGACCAGAGACAAACCGTCGGGCGACATCGTCATCTCGGCCACAAAGCAGCGATCGATCTTGAGCTTGTCCACTGGCAATTTGCTCAGATGACTGAGTGACGAGAAGCCGGTACCGAAGTCATCAATGGCGATGATGACGCCCATTGCGCGGATCGCCCTCAGGCTGACAATGCTGTGCTCGACATCCGCCATGATCAGACTTTCGGTGATCTCGAGCTCCAAACCAGCCGCTGCAAGAGGTTCGCTGCCGATAACCTGCGCGACCTCGGCGACGAATTCCGGGTTTCGCAACTCCAACGGCGACACGTTGACTGCGATGCGCGGCGCACGAAGGCCCGCGCGGGACCAGCGAAGATAGTCGGCCATCGCCTGCCTCTGCGCCCACCGGCCGACTTCATAGATCAACCCGGTCTGCTCCAATGTGGTAATGAATTTGCCCGGCGCCACCAATCCATCGCGCGGATGATTCCATCGAATCAACGCTTCGGCACCGTTGACGATCCCTGTTCGGAGATCCACCTTGGGCTGGTAGTGAAGGACGAATTCGTCATTGTCCATTGCATGTCGCAGCTCGTTCTCAAGGGCGAGCTGTTCCGCCACTGCATCGGTCATCTTCTGTGTATAAAACAAGTATCGATTGCCGTTCGCTTTGGCCAATTTCAACGCTGCTTCGGCATTCTTGAACAGTTTGTCAACGTCGGTACCGTCATCAGGAAACAAGGCGACACCCATCTTGAACCCAATGCGAAAAACCGCGCCATTGAGGTTGAAGGAGTTCGCCTGGACGGACGCCAGCAGACTCTCGGTCCATTGCGCCAACTCGCTCTCCGATCTCACCTCCGGCAGCACGATGGCGAAGTGATCGGCACCAATGCGTGCCAACAGGCTGGCATCTCCGGTGCGTTGCGACATCCACTGCGCAACTTGTTTCAACAAAACGTCCCCTGTCGGCCATCCGAGGCTGTCGTTGATGCTTTTGAAACGCTCAATGTCAATCATTGCGACAGCAAGCTTGCAGCCGGCTTTTTCCGCGCTGCGCATGTGCTGCCCAACGTGCTCAAGAAACAGGCTGCGATTGGCCAGCCCGGTTAGCGCGTCGTAATAGGCGAGATAGCGGAGTTTCTCCTGATTGTCGATGTGCTCCATTGCAAACACGATTTCGTCGGCCAATTGAGTCAGCAGCGTCATTTCCTCTTGATGGAAGAATTCCTTTTCGCCCGCATAAAGGGCGATCGCGCCAACGGCCTCTCCCGATGAAAGCAGCGGCAGAATGGCGATCGAGCGAATACCGGACTCCGCGTACTTTTTCTGAAACATCAGCTGAGGGTCGTTAGCAGAATCGTTCGACACAATCGTCTTTTTCTGCTGAATAACCCGTGCAACCATCGTGTTCGCCGCGAGCTCATCGGCATCCAGCGTACGGTGGATGTAGGTCCACAGCTCCTCATCTTTGCCTGCCGCTGCGACCGGGATGATCTTCATCGCGACTCGATCGACAATGCCGAGCATGGCCATTTTGAATCCGCCCGAATCGACCGCGATATTGCACGTTTCCTTGAAGAGTTCGTCGCGGCCCTTGACCCGTGCGATCAGCGAGCTAATACCGCTTTGGACCACAAACACCCGATTGAGATACTTGATGCGCGCCAGAGCCGCCGCGCGCTCCGTAATATCGCGAAAATACCAGACGCGCCCATAGTATTTTCCATCCGCACCGATGACCGGTGACGTGTAGCGGTCAATCAGCCGCCCGTCCTTGAGATGCAGGTCCTCCCGACTTCTCAAGAAACGATGTTCGTTCAGATACTGAACCCGTGAGGCGACCGGATCCGTGACCTGGTCAAGGATGAAATTCAACACCAATGCATCATCGCCTGAAGCCATAAGACTCGGCGAGAGCCGCCACAGCGAGATGAAATTACGGTTGTAGGAGATCACACGCGAGGTGTCATCAACGACGAGAATTGCGTCGAGCGAAGCTTCCAACTGGGTTTGCAACATCGTGCTCTTGTATTTCAGATCCTCCTCGGCTGCATTGCGCAGAGTAATGTCGCGCACGGTGCCTTGAACCACGCGCTTGCCATCGATCTCCATGGCAGTCAGCAGGATGTCCGTCAGAAAATCGGTGCCATTCAGTCGACGGAACATCCACTCGAACTGAAAACTCCCTTCGCTGAGAGCTCGGGCAACATGTCTCTCTGCGAGATCGATCGAGTCCTCCCCACCGGGTTGGGAAGGAGGCGAGAGTTCGGCGGGCTGTCTGCCCAGCAAATCACTGCTCGACTTGCAGGCAAACATATGTAACGTCGCCGCGTTGACCTCCGCGAATCCGGTTTCGTCGAGGATCATGATCGCGTCGCTCGATGCCTCGAAAACCGTGCGATATTTCTGGTTGAGGTCAGCCAGTCGTTTGTCGGCGTAGCGCTTTTCGGTCATGTTGACGTGCATCACCACTGCACCAACCGCCAATCCATCGGCCAGCGGCGTCACGGTCATTTGAAACCAACGAAGCTCCGTCTTCGAGTGGCACGGATATTCGAGCGAGTAGTGATCTCGAGCGCCGGTCAATACGTAGCGAATGCCAATGGCAGCTTCCTGCGCTTCCGCTGCGTTATGTCCCTTTGCTTTTTCGCATATATTTACATAATTTAATCCGACGCAGAATTTGGCGCTAAGCAGGCCATTCGTGCTGGCGAATTTCCGCCATGTCTCGTTGACCGAGGTAATAACGCCTTCGGAATCCAGCAGCGCGATATGCGCCGGTAGCGCGTTGAGGATGGCGGCCTGCTTGACGGCGTCGCTCTGACGCATCCGCTCTTGCGCTTGCTGAAGCATCACGGTTCGACCTGCACGGTTTGAGACCGCGTCAACTTCGCCTCCTGTCAGTTCCTCAAGACGCTGCTCGGAGAGGTGCAACGTTTCGATCAGCGCGGAGATCTCTTCACTTGGGTCGAGTAGCGGGAGCGTTTCGACCCGCTTCATGTTGGGATGCCATCCAGACCCAGCGTTTGCAGCACGATCTGCTTGTTGCTAAGCGTGCCAACAATGGTATGGAGAGGTAGCGGTGACAGCTTGACTAGCGTGGGGGTCAGGAAGATGCGCTCTGCCAGCCCGCGCGCTGGTTCCTTCATCACATCGATGATCTCGATCTCGTGGCGGTCAGGCAGGTACTCCCGGCAAAGTGCTACGAGGTTCAAGCGCGCTTGTGTGGAATTCGGTCCGTCTCCTGCGACGAAAAGCCGGAATTTGTAGACCGCTGGCCTACTCACGGATGCGCCGCTTTGCGCTTTGGCTTTGTTGGATCCGCGCCGCGCAATTCGCTCATGCGGGTGCGGCCGCGAGAAAGATCGGCCTTGCGATTGTGCATCGTGCTGGTCGACAGCGCCTTTTCGACGCGCTTGGCCTCCAGCGCCACCTGGATCGCCTTCAACTGAACCTCAAGCTCTGCTTCCTCCGCATCAAGATAGACCTGTTTCAGCTTGGCCGCCGCGCCCGCGTTTTCGTGGGCGTCGCGCTCCGCGCGCTCCTTCTCCCAACGCATTGTTCCCATCAATACTTCGCCACCGGCGGTATAGGTATCTGCAATGGCCACCCCTTGGTCGCCCAAGATCAGCTCTCGCAGCTGGTTGGAATGCGCAGTGCCGCGCGATTTGACGATGGACAAGCCGCGATTACGCTCGCCGGCCTGCATCAGGTAACTGAGCTGAATCCAGGTATCGGCGAGCGTGAAAATCTGCAGCGATTGGCCTTGCTCGGTTTGCAACGCAGTCTCGTCAGACAGGCTGGTACAAACCAGCGTGATGTGGTTTTCCTTGGCCCAGCCGGTTAGAAGTTCTGCAACACTATGCACGTTGGAATTGTTTCCCGATTGCGACCATGTCGACATAGGATCGATCACGAGGCAACGTGCGTCATGTTGGATGGTCATCGATTTGATGCGAGCGAGATAGGTCTCCGCACTCCCGGTAATGCTGCGAGTGGAGGCCATACTCAATAGTCCGTTTTTGACGAATCTTTCAAGGCGGATATTGACCGAGGCCAAGTCGCGAACAATTTCATGCGCGTCCGAATCGAAGCTGACAAACGCGGTACGCTCGTCCCGTTCACAGGCAGCCTCGGCGAACGCAGCCGCAAGAGTTGTCTTGGCCGTGCCGGGAAAGCCCGTGATCAGGACGCTGGCGCCGCGGTAGTAGCCACCTCCGAGCATCGTGTCGAGTCGCGGAATACCACTCGAGACCCGCTCGCTGGTCACTTTTCGTACTGGTCGATTGACCGTACGCCTCGCACTGACTTCAAGGCCGCTGGCACCGATCAAAAACGGGAACTCGTTCTCATCGAAACCGGAACCTCGATATTTCTGCACACGCAAATTGCGCTGCGAAACACCGAGGACCACCTCGTGGTTTAGGATGACGGCGCAATCGACCATGAACTGCATGAAGCCGAATTGCTGCTTGTTGGCCGAGTTCGCATCACCCCAATCGGTTTTCGCGGTGATGATACCTGTGAGTTCTCGTGACAACAGCCATTCGTGAAGCTCGTAGGTTTGCTGTTTGCGCGCCGCGGCGTCAGGCAAAAACGCAAGCAGAACGTCGAGCGCATCGAACACGATTCGCCTTGCACCAGACGCTTTGACCGCAGCGTCGAGTGCAGCGAGCAAACCGCCAAGATCGAAATTCCCTGACTGGATGATGTCCGCCTGCGGTTGGGCGTCAATGAACAAGAGTTTATTTTTCTTGAGTTTGGCGAGATGCCAACCGAAGGTTTCTGCATTGGCGAGGATGCGTTCCGAGGTCTCCTCAAAGGCCACGAAGATGCCAGGCTCCGTGCAGTTCATTGCGCCGTGAGCGAGGAACTGAAGCGAAAAGATGGTCTTTCCCGAACCCGGCCCTCCGGTGAGCAAGGTGGTTCGGCGGCGTGGCAAGCCACCACCCGTAATCTCGTCGAGACCAATAATGCCCGTGGCAGCCTTGATATCGGATTTTCCCGACATTTTGTCAATGTTTGTCATTGTCCACCTGGATGCCTAGCGGCAGGGGCAAGGATTGGTCAACGCGACTAGTGGCGGCATATTCGCAGAGTTCGCGTGCAAATCCGCTCCGGATCAGATCGCCGCTGTCGATTTGGCCTGGAAATTTTAAAACCTTCACTCACACCTTCTCCTGCCCGCCTGAGAAGCATTCAATGAATTTTTTCTGGGCCAAATCTGCGGGATTCGCCAGCGTTTATCGCTCGCATCATCCGCTGTTGTTTCACCGATGTATGTGCGAAAGCGAACATAGTTTCGCAATTGCCTTCTGACGCTTTATCGCTGTATCACCTGTCTGTTCGGCATCCGTCGTGACATTGCCGGTCAAGGCGGAGCACTGCTGTCGCCAGCCTTGAGCCGCGAACGCGCTGTGCGTTGCATCGCTCGCTTGAGATTGGCCCCGCATTGCCGACAAATGCTGGCATCGGGCTGGTTCGACTTCGCGCATTCGGGACAGGTCTGTAGTTTCGACCGACCCAGAGCAATGACGACCCAGCCGATCGGACCGAGCACGGCGGCCCAGACGATGCCGGCCGCCATGCGACCTTTCAGCCGCCCGATCAGCGCGCCACCGACGATGCTGATCACGGTGAATGCGGTCATCCACGCCCACAGCGCAGGATCCAGCAACATACTGAGACACGCTTCGTTCATGCGCGTCAACGCTTCGAAGTCCGAGCTATCGAGGGTCGACAACGCGCTCAGGCTGCACTCGACCGGCTCCATGCCATCAACCGCCGGCGAGCTTGATGGCGGATTCGATGCGACGTAGTGCTTCATCGCGTCCGCTCAGGAACACCGTGTGATCGATCGACGGTGAAACCTGGGTCCCTGTGATTGCAACGCGCAACGGCTGCGCGACCTTGCCCATGCCTTCGTTGATTGCAGCAGCGGCTGCCGAGATCGCCTCGTGCACGCCTTCAACCGTCCAGCTTGCGGTCGCAGCGAGTTGCTCGTGCACCGCCTGCAAAGCGGGCAGCGCGGTCGTCGATTTCAGATGCTTGGTGACCGCTGCATCGTCGTAGTTTTCCAATGGCGCGTACCAGACTCTCGCCTTCTCGGCCATTTCCTTCAGCGTTTGCGCGCGCTCACGCAATGCGACGATGACATCGACCGGATCAGGGCCCTGCTCCGGATCTATTCCTGCTGCGCGAAGCTGCCAGACAAAATGCGGCACCAGCTCCAGCGGATCATCCGTCTTGATGTATTGCTGATTGAGCCAGGAAAGCTTCTCGACATCGAACCGCGAAGGCGCGCGATTGGCATTGCCGATATTGAACAACTCGATCATCTGTTCGCGCGAGAAAATTTCCTGATCGCCATGCGACCAGCCGAGGCGCACAAGGTAGTTCAACACCGCATGCGGCAGGAAGCCGTCGTCACGGTATTGCATGACACCCACCGCACCATGTCGCTTGCTCAGCTTCTGCCCATCCGGGCCAAGAATCATCGGCAAGTGGGCAAAGGTCGGCACGTCGGCGCCGAGTGCCTGATAGAGATTGATCTGGCGCGGGGTATTGTTGACATGATCATCGCCGCGGATGACCTCGCTGATGCGCATGTCGATGTCGTCGACCACGACGGCGAAGTTGTAGGTGGGAAAACCATCCGAGCGAAACAGCACGAGATCATCGAGCTCATCATTGCTCCACTCGATGCGGCCCTTGACCTTGTCGTCGAAAACGACATTGCCTGATGCCGGATTCTTGAATCGAATGATTCGATTCGGATCCTCGCGAAAGCCTTCATTGCGATCACGGTAATAACCGTTGTAACGCGGCTTCAGGCCTTTCTCCATGGCCTCGGCGCGCATCGTCTCGATTTCTTCCTTCGACTCGTACGCATAATAGGCCTTGCCCGCCTTGAGCAGATCCTCGACCACTTGCTTGTAGCGATCCATGCGCAAGGTCTGATAGAACGGCCCTTCGTCATGATCGAGGCCGAGCCAGTTCATGCCATCGAGAATCGCTTGGACGGCCTCCTGGGTTGACCGCTCGCGATCGGTATCTTCGATGCGCAGGATGAATTCGCCGCCACGGTGGCGCGCTTCAAGCCAGCAAAACAAAGCGGTGCGCGCACCGCCGATATGCAGGAATCCGGTGGGACTGGGGGCAAAACGGGTACGTACGGTCATTGCAGGTTTCGGTCAGACAGAAAGACCGGAAAGCGTAGCAGATCAGGGCTCTGCTGCCTGCTGAAAGACTCGGCCACATCCTTGTGGACGGGCCCCATATCCTCCCGATCGTTCAATCGAAGCCGTTGCGAAAAATCCGGTCATCCGCAAGGATCGTCCAGCCGATATCGCGCAGCAGCTCGGGCGTCATGTCGAGCCTATCAAACACGACTGGCGAGATTTCCGGCTGCATCAGCAAAGGACCTCCGGTATCGATGGTGAAGTGGCTGATCGACGATCCTTGCGAGATCGTTGCAGGCGCATGCATGCGCATGAAACCGGTCTGGATACCAATCAGACCGCTGCCCGGGATCGATTCAATGGTCACTACGGTGTTTGGCGAGCCAGACAACTGGGACAGCAAATTTTGTCCGGCCTGATAGGCGACTGTGGCGGTGGGGACGCGGATTGTGTAATCAAAGCCGCCAGCCACCGGCAGCGGATCACCCGGAGTTTCCGCGCGATTGTTGAGGATCAGCACTGCGATTGCGCCGGCCTGTTCGGCATTGCGCGTCTTGACTCCGAATCCACATGTGCCGCGATTGACGATCGCGATACGCCCCTGAACCTGCCCAGCATTGATCAAGGTATTGCAACCTTCCGCTGCGTTGGCGCTTCCGTCGCTGACCACAGCGACCATGGAGCTGAGGCCGGCACTCGGCAGCAGATCTCCGTAGAAAGCTTGCAGAACCTCGCCTGCCTGAACTGTTGCTCCAATCCGCATGCGCAAGGGTTTACGTAGCCACGTCGCCTTTGCGGCATCGACGTTTGCCCCTTTCCAAATCACATTTGGATCATTCACTGCGGATTGCAGGATCTGGTTGTCCGTCATTTGATACCAGAACTTCTGCAAGGTGTTATCGAAAACTCCCTTGTCAAACGTGTAGTAGTACGGCGGAAATCCCGATCCATTCTGCAGATTGTGGTTCTGAACGAAGCCGAGGCCATGGGCCATTTCATGCAGAACCAGAGGCAACAGCGGGAATTTCGATGGATCCGTTGGTCGGATATCCGGGTTGGTGCCATACCAGAAACCCGTGGTTCCGGTTAAGCAACCCGACTGGCTATCCATCAATGGGCTGATGCGCAGGAATGCCTCCGGGGTGCTCGGATCTGCAACGGTGCCGACAATTGCGTTGCGCAAAGCGGCCGGATAGAGGTTCGGATTCGGCGGAAGCGGCGGATTGCCAGTGTAGTAGGCGTTTGGCCCACTGAAGGCAAGATAGACAAAATCGTTCGGATTCTGAGCGCAAGAGAACGCACCTGCGAACTGCACACTGAACCGGATCGGCACAGCACTGACCAGACGCGCGCCCCAGATGGTCGCGGCGTGCTGGACGAGGTTCATACGCTGCTGACCAAGCGTGACACCGGCATTGCCACCGACGGGAGTTGCCGGCGTGTTGTCATTCAAACCCACACCGGGCTGATCGGCGTTGACGATAGTCACGTTGGCTGCGAATGCCTGGGTCGCGCCGATGGCAAGCAGCAGGGCGAGCGCCATCGACAACCAGTGCACACGGCGGATTTGCGATGTGAAGGACTTATTCATAGCGAACCCTGCTGGTGGCGGGTTCAATGAGGTCGCGCATGACGGCGGGTGCAAGTGAATCGGCGGGGTCGGCGCAGAACGCGCGCGGATGGCCTTCAGCATCCACGGTCATGGCAACGCCATTGACCGAAAGCGGTGCGGCATAGTGCAGCCCCGTGATCGGATCAATCGCCGACGTCTGGATGGGTGAACTGGTGAGCACGCCATTCACGTCTGCGGGCTGATCTGCCAAGGCAACTAGCGGGGTAATCAGCACAAGGGAAACCAGGCATCGCCCCCAATGCGCGCAAGATCTGACGGAAGGCTTGATTATCGGTCGAGCCATGATGGACATGGTTGTGTCTCCCTTGAGTGACGGTAGCTGACATCGAGCGATCCGGTCGGTGCGGTGCGGTCGAGCTTTGACTCGGGCGACCCGCCCACGTTGCCGATATAGGTGTTCGCTGTAATCTATGCGCAAGAAGCCACGATTTCGGCTCAAGCACGTTGAGCGCACCGAAAGACGGTATGGAATGATCAATCCCGGAGTGCGCCTTGTTTACGCCACGAAGCCTGGGAATCCCTGTGGAGCTGCCATGAATCTGCGTCACCTCATCGCTATCTTTGTCGCGACAGCTCTCCTCGCCTCACTTGGATGCGCGCCGACTTCGACTCGACCGCAGCCGGTGGCTGATGGCAGCCGTGCCACGCTGGCCATTCTCGAATCGACCGACATTCATTCGAATGTCCTCAGCTACGATTACTACAAGCTCGCCGAGGATGACTCGTTGGGCTTCGAGCGCCTCGCAACGCTGGTCGGCGAGGCACGCAGGCAATATCCGAATACGCTGCTGTTCGATGCCGGCGATACGATCCAGGGCACCGCATTGGCGGATTGGCAGGCGCGCGGCAAGCCGCTCGCGTGCGATCAGGAACTCGCGATGTACAAGGCCATGGACGTGCTCGGCTACGACGGCGGCACGATCGGCAACCACGAGTTCAACTACGGGCTGCCATTCCTGAGCCAGGTGACCGATCAACCGATGCTGATCGACGGCGTCG
>JBDSPX010000226.1:0-6211 GCA_039930065.1 Dokdonella sp. | reverse complement strand
TCCGTCGGCTGTTTCCTGTTCGATCCCGTTCATTCCTGATCTTCCTCGTTGCTGGGTTTGACGTTGACGCTTTTCTGCATGATCAGACGATTGCCACGCCCATCGGGGCGCCCCTGCAATGTCCATTTGTCCATCACTGTATCGATCAGGGCGACGCCGAGTCCACCACTGCGACACTCACCGAGTGGTTTCGCGCGCACGCACTGCGGATCCACCACCGGCGCGGAATCGAGCAGGCGGAATTCGAGCTTGTCACCCTCGCGGGTCACGCGAAGATCAATATCCCCCGAACACTCCGGGCCGTAGGCGTGGCGGATGACATTGCAACAGGCCTCGTCCACGGCGAGTACGAGTTTATCCCGGATCGCCGTTTCCACACCGGCATCGTCGAGTGCCGTGCGCAACAATGAGCGAATTTCGCGCATCTGCTCGGGGCGAGCCGGAAAGCATCGCTTGAGCAGGACCTCGGTCGTGCTCGTCGGCATGCTTTCGATCAGCAGCAAGGTCGTGTCATCGACCAGGCGCAGATGCTTGAGCTCGGAAAACATGCCGCGCAAGCGCGGTTCCGCCGAGGCACCCGCATGACGACTGATCAAGGCGCGTACACCTTCGGAGCCGATCGTACGGCGCTGCGCATCACGCACATCGGTTACACCATCGGAGAAGCAATACAAGGAGCCGCCATCCAGATCGATCGTCTGCGATTCAAACGTCATGCCGGCGAGAATGCCGAGCGGCGCACCGCCGGAGAGGAATTCGGTGAATTCGCCGCGCCGATAAAGCATCGCCGGCGGGAAACCGGCGGCGGCAAATTCGATTTGTTCGGCATGTCGATCGCAATGGCCGACCAGTGCACAGACAAAACGTCCGTCTAGCGATGTCTGACACAGCTCCTCATTGACCTTCGAAAGCCATTCCGAGGGCGAGGTTCCATCCTTGCCGACCCAGCGTAGCAGCGAGGCCACACGCACCATCAGCAAGGCCGCGTCGAGCCCCTTGCCCGAGACATCGCCAATGAGGAAACCGATGCGGCCATCGGGCAGATCGAAATAATCGTAGAAATCGCCCGAGATCTCGTGAGCCGGCAGGTTCATGCCGATCAGCGGAAATCCGTCGCGTCGGCGCTTGGGCAGCAGCGATTTCTGCATGCGCCGGGCCAGATCGAACTCACGTTTCATGCGCGCCTGCTGAACCAGTTCATTGGCCATGCGCGCATTGTTGATCGCCAGCGAAGTCGGCGCGGCGATCAGGCGCAGGATCTCCGCATCGTCGGCACTGAACGATCCGCCCGTGCGTTTGTTGACCACTTCCAGCGCGCCGATCGGCCCCTTGGCCGTAGCCAATGGCGCGCAGAGCAGGCTGCGGGTGACAAAACCGGTATCGGAATCGTTGCTGCGATCAACGCGCGAATCGCTGACCGCGTCGGTGACGATCTGATTCTGATTGTCAGCGACGGCGCGCCCCACCACGCCTTGCCCCAGAGGAATGCGCAGACCCGCAATGTCGATCGGTCCGACGCAGACTTTGCATTCGAGCATCTTGCCGTCCTCGTCGAGCAGGAACAGCGAGGCCGCTTCGGCATCCATGAACTCGGCAATGCGGTTGACCGCTTCACTCAAGGTCTCGCGCAAATCCAGCGATACCGCGAGCGTTTCAGATAGATCGGCAAGAAACGCGAGCGCGCGCGCTTCGCTGCCACCGGCCACCGTGCGATTGCTGGCCGGCTGTGCGTTCATTCGTCGATGCGCTCTGCGCCACGCTGGGCACGTTGCTCGCGCCAGCGACGCAATCCCCACAAGGTCATGATCGGGCCCGACAACACATAAAGCGCGGCCACCGCGAACAACATGCGCGCCGGATCGAGCGCCAAGGCTACGAAGATCAACAGCGCGGCGGGAATCCAGATGAACGGTACCCGATCAGATTTTGGCCACGCCTTGAAGCTGAAATAGCGGATATTGCTGACCATCAGAAGCCCCGCGATTACCGCGATGAAGGGCGTAATGAATTGAACATCGATACCATTTGAGTCGAATTTCTCGACCGACCAGACAAACGACATGCACAGCGCCGCGGCCGCCGGACTCGCGAGTCCCTGGAAATAGCGTTTGTCAGCAACCCCGACCTGGGTATTGAAGCGGGCCAGACGCAAGGCCGCGCAGGCCGCATAAATGAACGCCGCCGCCCAACCGACCTTGCCCCATAGCGGCCCGTATTCGGTCAACGACGACAACGACCAGGTGTACATGACCAGGGCCGGTGCCAAGCCAAAACTGACCAGATCAGACAAGGAATCGTACTGGACACCGAAATCACTCTGGGTTCCGGTCATGCGCGCAACGCGGCCATCGAGCCCGTCGAGGATGCCCGCGATGAACACCGCCAGCGCCGCTTCCGAATAACGACCGCCAATACCGGCGATGATCGCGTAGAAGCCCGCGAACATGGCGCCCGTGGTGAACAGATTGGGCAACAGGTAGATTCCGCGCGGCCGCTTGCGCGGAGTGGTAGGTATCTCGTCCATGCCTGCTGTCATCGCCTCAAAGTGTGTCGAGTTTAACTGATCGTTGCGATTTACCACCGAAGTGCTTGTCAGACAACGAAACTAGTGATATCCAATGCGCTTATTCAGGGCCCAACTGTCGGCTCGCACCGACGCGGAGAACATCATGAAGCCCAGTTCGATTGTACTGATCCTTGCCTGCCTGAGCGCCGCCCCTGCGCTCGCTCAGCAGGTGTATTCGTGGACCGATGGCAACGGCACCAAGCATTTCTCGGATACGCCGCCGCCGCCGAACACCGCCGGTGCCAAAAAGCTCTCCGTGCACAACGGCGTGACCAGCGCCGAGGCGCCGCCGGTGGAAGAAGAAAAGAAGGAGGGCCCGTCGATGGCCGCCGCCGCTGGATACAGTGAAGAGGACATCAAGCGCAACTGCAGCACCGCGCGCAAGAACCTCGATCTTTACAATGCCTCCAGGCCAGGTGAAGACGCGTTGCCGGAAACCCAAGTCAACTACCAGATGAATCTGAACAAGGCCAAGGATCAAATCAAGCTGTTCTGCGGCTGAGATTTTGATCGCCCCAGCTCCTTAGCAGCTTTCAGGTCATCGCGAATCCAGCGCCAAACGCGGGTAGCCCGCGTGGCTGGTAATTGAGATCTTCTTGCGGATCGTTGCTCGGGAGGTTTGCCATGCGATTGATGCGATTGTCGGTTTTGCTGCTTGCAACGACCCTGCTTGCCGGCTGTGGCTACAACAAGATTCAGCGCGCCGACGAGGATGTGAAGGCGCAGATGTCGGAAGTCATCAATCAATACAAGCGGCGCGCCGACCTCGTCCCGTCGCTGGTGAGTGCCGTGAGCGGATTCGCGAAACAGGAGCAGGAAGTCCTGATTCGGGTCACGGAAGCGCGCGCACGAGTTGGCAGCATTCAGGCAACCCCGGAGCTGGTCGACGATGCGGCGGCGATGGCCAAATTCCAGGCGGCACAAAGCGAGCTTTCATCGGCACTGTCGCGCCTGCTTGTGATCACCGAGAACTACCCGGAACTCAAATCGGACCAGGGCTTCCGCGATCTCCAGGTGCAGCTGGAAGGAACCGAAAACCGTATCGCGGTCGCACGCAATCGGCAGGTGCAATCGATCCAGGCTTACAACGTGTTGATCCGTGAATTCCCGGTCAATCTCACCGCGAAGATGTTCGGTTACTCAGTGAAACCGAATTTCACGGTTGAAAATGTCGAGGAAATTTCCAAGCCACCGGTCGTCGATTTCTCCGGGCTTTCCTCGCATCCGGCACCGGCCGCACCAGCCGCTGACAAACCAACGTCCACCGAGATACCGCCCGCCAAGGACAACTGAGGGCAATCCCATGATCGCGGCGTTTCCGCGCTGGTTGCTGATTGCGGCTTGCTTTGTTGGCAGCTTGAGCGCGGCTCCCGTCAGCGCGGACGTTCCGGTACCGATCCTGGTTACCCACGTCACCGATACGACCCACACGCTGACTGAGCAACAGAACAAAGCGCTGGAAGATAAATTGCGCGCTTTGGAAGAACGCAAGGGATCGCAACTGCTGATCCTTATCGTGCCAAGCACGCAACCGGAAGAGATCGAGCCATTCGCGACACGCGTATTCGACACATGGAAGATCGGCCGCAAGAACGTCGATGACGGCGCCCTCCTGCTCTGGGCCAAGGACGATCGCCGCATCCGCATCGAAGTCGGCCGCGGCCTGGAGGGGCCAATCCCCGATGTCCTCGCCAGCCGCATCATTGCCGACACGATGCGCCCGCTGTTTCGCAGCGAAGCCTGGTACGAGGGCCTAGACAAGGCAACCGACCAGATTATCGGGTTGATTGACGGGGAAACCTTGCCAGCTGCTCCTGAAACTATTTTGGAGTCCGCGAGACCTGCGTCCACAGATATACTGGATCGCTATTTTCCCGTGTTGTTTTTCGTACCGATTGTCGTCCTCGTTACCGGATTCTGGCCACGCCGACACGAACTGTCGGCCTCCCTTGTCGGCGCAGGAATCAGCACGCTCACCGCATTCAAGATGATCGATCTGCCGCTGCATTCATTGCCCTGGGTTGCCCTCATCTACTTCTTTTTTGGCTTGGTGTTTGCGTTTGACCTGCTTCCGAAGGGGTCGGTCGGCACCGGCTCCGGTGGCTGGGGCGATAGCGGCGGCGGCTGGAGTGGCGGCAGCAGCGGAGGCGGCAGTTGGGGCGGCGGCGGCGGCAGCTCCGCGGGCGGCGGCGCATCGGGGAGCTATTGATGACACGCCTGCAACGCATTTCGGCCAATTTGTTCAATGCCTGGTGGCTGGCCGAACAACAGTTTCCGGAAACCGTGTTTGACACAATCACCACGCGCATCAACGAGCTTGAAGCCAAGCACCGCGGCGATATCGTTTTTGCGCTTGAAGCGCGGCTCGCCTTGGCCGCCGTCGCCCGCGGTTTTACATCGCGCCATCGAGCCGAAAAGGTTTTCGCCGAACTTGAAGTCTGGGACACCGAAGACAACGCCGGCGTGCTGATTTACGTGTTGCTGGCCGAACGCGCGATCGAAATCGTGGCTGATCGCGGCATCTCCAAGTTGGTGCTGCAAACACGCTGGGATGCAATATGCACTGACGCCTCATCCGCGTTTTCACGCAACGCGTTCGAAGCCGGTGCTGTCGCGGCGATTGAATCGGTATCAGCGCTGCTACAGGAGTTCATGCCGGCCCTGCCCGGACAAGAGCGCAAGAATGAATTGTCCAACCGTCCGGTGCTGCTATGAGCCAGAGACATCGTACACCAGGACGACGACCGCGCGTCCTTTCCGGACTTTCGGTGCTGATGTTTCTTGCTTTTTTCCCCGTCGACGCCGAGGCGCGCTACAGCTACAACAACTTCGGTCCGGAGCTGTTCTCGCTATGGTCGATTTTCGGCGGCTTGTTTGCCGGCTTCTATCTGTTTCGGCAAAAGCCGTTGCTCATCCGTGTGCTTGCGTCGAGCGGGATTTCCGCACTGGCGCTCTGGATCTTTCCGGTGCCGTCATGGATGCCGATCGTGGTACCGCCCTTGATGTTCTTCCTGTTGATGAGCCGGGAATGGAACAACATGATTCATGGCGGACGCGCGCCAAAAATAGCGCGTCGAAACGATGGTGAATTGCGCAGCTCGACTAGCCTCGCCGATACGCATCAGGCGGTGACAAAGCCACCCGCAACGCGAGAGCAAACGTTTTTGCGCGTGCTGCGCCACAGCCTCATCGCGCCCTGGCTCACGCGCGCCTGGCGATCGGACACCTTGCAGGCAGCCATCCGTGATCGCATCGCGGCCTCCGAGCGCAGCCATCTCGGCGAGATCGTCGTCGCCATCGAAACGCGCTGGTCGACCGATGACATTCGTCGCGACATGACCTCGGCACAGCATGCGCGCAACCGTTTTTCCGAGCTGGGCGTATGGGACACCGAACGCAACAATGGTGTGTTGCTGCACATCACGCTGGCCGAAAAGGCCATCGATATCGTTGCCGACCGCGGCATCGCCGAGCGCGTCGACGCCGCGACCTGGCAGGCTATTGCCGATGACCTGGCCGCGCAGTGCAAGCGTGGTGCGATTCAAAACGGATTGAACGCAGCGATTGATCACATTGGCGAAATTCTGTGTGCGCATTTCCCCGCCTCGGACGCTGACAAGAACTCCGATGAGCGCAGCAATATCC
>JBDSPX010000225.1:0-12907 GCA_039930065.1 Dokdonella sp. | reverse complement strand
CGGTGTCGCCGGCCAGTGAAGCAGTCTGAGCTGCCGCCAGCGTGTTGAACGGATCGCCGGAACGACCTAGACCACCAGCGGCTGCGGTGTTTCTTACGAACCACACGCGGCTCTTCAGATTGACAGTTACGGTGCGCGTGACCGTCGCGGCGCCGTCGGTGATCTGGTAGCTGAAGCTGTCGGATGCCAGCGTGTCGCCCGCCTTCGGGGTAAACGTGAATCCTCCATTGGTCGCGATATCCACAATGCCGCCATTGGTCGTGGCACCAGCGACGACAGCGACCGCAGAGAGCGCACTCGGTCCATCGCTATCGGTAAAGTTCGCAACGAGATTGCCGGCTACGAAGATGCCCGGAGTCAGCGTCTGGGCCGCCTTGAACTCAAGCTGCACATTACCGACCGTGTCGAAGGTTTCCTGCGGCGAGCCGATCACCATGGGTGGACTGTTCAAAACGGTCAGGGTGAAATTCTGCGTTGCGTCCGGCGCCACACCGTTGCTGGCCGTGATGACAATTGGCCAGGTGCCTTGGGTACCGGCAGCCGGCGTGCCGGCGAGGGTTGCCGTACCGTCATTGTTGTTGACGAAGGTAACTCCGGAAGGCAGCGCCCCGGATTCCGAAATCGCCATCGACACGCCGGTCGGAAAACCGATCGTCGTCACACTGAAGGTGCCCGGCATGGTCGAGGTGAAGCTCGTCGCGTTGGCGCTGGTAATCGATGGCGCCTGCTTGACCGAAAAAGACTGCTGCACCTGGGGTGCCGCGTTGAAGCTGGCGTCGCCGGCCTGGTCGGCGTTGATCGTGCAGATGCCGGTTCCGATGAACGACACCGTCGAGGCGCTGATCGCACAAACACTGGCTGAGGCCGGGGCGATCGTGAAGGCAACGGTGAGGCCCGAGGTCGCGGTCGCCGAGACGGCATAGGTCGCGCCACCGACGGCGGCATTTGCCGGCGCCGCCGAGGTGAAGCTGATGGTTTGATCGGCCTTGACCACAGCAAAGGTTTGCTGGGCTTGAGGTGCTGCATTCCAGTTGGCATCACCGGCTTGATTGGCGTCGATCACGCAGGTGCCGGCACTGTTGAACGACACCGTTGATCCACTGATCGAGCAGACCGACGCGGCCACGGCATCAATCGTGAAGCTGACCGGCAAGCCACTGGTGGCTGTCGCGCTGACCGAATAGCTTGAGCCGTTCACCGTGGCGGTCGCGGGTGCGCTCGAGGTATAGCTGATGGTCTGACTGCCCTTGGCGACCGAGAACGACTGCTGCGCTTGCGGCGCCGCATTCCAGTTGGCATCGCCGGCCTGGTTGGCATCGATCACGCAGGTGCCTGCGCCGATGAAGGAGACGCTCGCTCCGCTGATCGAACACACGGCGCTGGCCGTTGCATCAATCGTGAAGGTCACCGGCAAACCGCTGGTCGCTGTCGCCGTGACGGTGTAGGACGCAGCACCGACGGCGGCCGCCGCTGGCGCCGTGGAACTGTAGCTGATGGTCTGGTTGCCCTTGGCCACCACGAATGTTTGCTGCAACTGCGGCGCCGCATTCCAGCTCGCATCGCCAGCTTGATTGGCGTCGATCACGCAAGTACCGGCGCCTATGAACGACACGGTTGATCCGCTGATGGAACACACGGCTATTGCTGACGCATCGATCGTGAAGGTGACCGGCAAGCCGCTGGTTGCTGTCGCGGTGACTGTGTAGGTCGCACCGCTGACGCTGGCAGCCGCTGGCGCGCTCGAGGTGTAACTGATGGTCTGGTCACCCTTGGCCACGGCGAAGGATTGTTGGGCCTGAGGCGCCGCGTTCCAGTTGACGTCGCCGGCTTGATTGGCGTCGATCACGCAGGTACCGGCACCGATGATCGACACATCCGATCCGCTGATCGTGCATACGCTGCTCGCGGACGCATCGATCGTGAAGGCTACCGGTAAACCACTGGATGCGCTCGCGGTGACCGTGTAGGTTGCACCGCCAACACTTGCACCCACTGGTGCAGTCGAGGTGTAACTGATGGTCTGATCACCCTTGGCCACCGTGAATGATTGCTGGGCCTGTGGGGCCGCGTTCCAGTTCGCATCGCCGGCCTGATTGGCGTCGATGACACAGGTGCCGGCGCCGATGAAGGACACCGTCGATCCACTAATTGAGCACACCGTTGTTGCCGAAGCATCGATCGTGAAGGCGACCGGCAAACCGCTGGTCGCTGTCGCGGTGACGTCGTAGGTCGCAGCGCCGACGCTCGCTGCCGCTGGTGCGGCCGAGGTGTAACTGATCGTCTGGTCGCCCTTGGCCACGGCGAACGATTGCTGCAACTGCGGCGCCGGGTTCCAGTTGGCATCGCCGGCCTGGTTGGCATCGATCACGCAGGTACCGGTGCCGATGAAGGACACCGTCGTTCCGCTGATGGCGCAAACCGAAACCGCCGAGGCATCAATCGTGTACGCAACCGGCAATGCGCTGGTCGCGGTCGCGCTGACGGTGTAGCTCGCGCCGCCGACCTTCGCGGCGATCGGAGCCGTCGAGGTATAGCTGATGACCTGGTCGCCCTTGGCCACGACGAAAGTTTGCTGTACCTGCGGCGCGGCGTTGAAGGCCGCATCGCCCGGCTGATCGGCATCGATTACGCAGGTGCCCGCAGCGATGAACGACACGCTAGTTCCGCTGATCGTGCATACCGCGCTTGCCGATGCATCGATCGTGAAGGCGACGGGCAAACCGCTGGTTGCGGTTGCCGCCACGCTATAGCTGACCCCGCCTACCTGTGCCGTGGTCGGCGCGGTCGAGGTATAGCTGATCGTCTGATCCGCCTTCGATACCGTGATGACAAAGGTCTGCGCAGCCGAGGTATCGATGCCGCCATTGGCCGTGCCGCCGTCATCGTGCAACGTCACGGTGACGATCGTCGAACCGTTGATGTCGGTGGCCGGGGTATAGGTCAACGCGCCGGTCGGCGAAACCGCAGGCTGCGCGCTGAACAAGGCATTGTTGTCGTTGCTGACGATGAAATCGAGCGCCTGACCGGACTCATTGGCCGGCCCGGCAGATATCGCGGTTGCCCAGGTATTGACCGTTTGTACACCACTATTGACCGCTACAGATTGATCTGCACCCTTGGTGAAGCTCGGCGCGTCGTTGACGCTGTTGACGGTAATCGTGAAAGTCTGCGCGGCCGAGGTATCGACGCCGCCGTTGGCCGTGCCGCCATTGTCGTGCAGGCTGACAGTAACGGTCGCCACGCCATTCGCATTCGCAGCTGGCGTGTAGGCCAGCGCGCCGCTCGCCGAGATCGACGGCTGAGCGCTGAACAGCGCGTTGTTGTCGTTGCTGACGATGAAATCAAGCGCCTGCCCCGATTCATCGGCTGGTCCGGCCGAGATTGCGCTCGCCCATCCAGTCACATTCTGCGCCGAGGCATCTTCATTGACGGCTTGATCGGCACCGCCGGTAAAGCTCGGCACATCGTTGACCGACGTGATGGTCAGATTGATCGTCGCCGCGGCCGACGTTACCTGTCCATCGTTGACCGTAAAGGTAAAGCTGTCACTGCCATTCGCATCGGCGGTCGGCGTGTACTGCACAGTCGCCGATTGCGGGCCGGCCGGGGTGATCGCACCGAGCGTACCCTTGGTCGGTGGATTGACGATCGCAAAGCTCAGCGTGTCATTCTCATTGTCGGTGCCAGTCAGTGTCACCGTGACCGATTGATCTTCCAGCGTGGTGGCGGCTCCGGCGACCGCGGTTGGTGCATTGTTCTGCAGGTTTGTCACATCAATCCGCATGAACACGCGATCGTTCTCGATTGCCGCGAAGAACGTACGCAGATCGATTGCACTCTCACCGCTCGTCGAATCCCCGGCAGGATCGGTAGCCAGTGGCGACACGCCACTCCAGTCGCCGACCTGACCGTCAACGACAAAATTCGCCGCCAACGCAACCCCGCTGAAGAGAAACACCAAGGCCATCACCCGCCAAATCGCACGGCGTCGAACCATGCGCGCGCCGATTACCGCGACCAGCAAGGCCAGCAAGATCAACGCCGGCACACCGAGCAACGGAATCGCGCGAATTTCGAGGCCGAGTGCGATCGGTGCGCCATCATTGCCAAGCAGACTGTCCTGCCCGGTCGCACTGTTTGCGACGATCGAAAAAAGCAACGACGGCGAACCTTGGGCAGCCAATTGGCTCAGTTGATCGGACAACTCGATGACATCGGTACCCGCGATACCATTGTCGGTGCCGACTGCGTAGTTGCCGCCTATCGACGTCTCGATGCCAAACGATCCACCTGTGCAGCGTGCCCGAGCGACCTGGGTGACCTGCGGATTCAGGCCGCCCGTGGCGGTGACATGCAATCGAACCTCGGCGCCAGCAACCGGACCTTCACTGCAGCCTGTTGCAGGATTTGCATCAGAATCCACATAGACCGAGTAGTCATAAGTGGACTGTGCCATCGCAGTGGCGGGCAAAACCCACAGAGCGATTGCGACAGAAAGAGCCGCGAAGAAGCCTTTCGACCTCGAAACCATGGTAATCCCCTGCACTACTGCCTTGCGTGGCGAATGATTGCGCTCAACGAGCGACCATCCGTGGTTCGCGCAAATCGGCTTGTTTCTGCCGTCGGCGTGACCGAAGTCACAAAATGTTACGCCGATCTTTCGCTTTAGGGAATCGCCTGATCGCATTAGATTGCAAATTTGGACTCTCCGCGAAGAAATTCATGTCCGCTGATTCAGTCCGGTCGCAATGCGGTCCCCACGCGCACCACCCTGCCATCGTCAAGTCGCAAGCTCCCTTCGCGAAGTTCTTCAGTATCGGCATCGAGCGTTATGAAACGCGCGACCAGCAAACCACGACCGCGCTCACCTTCGATCCGATAGGCGAACTCGTCATCGCCGGTCGCCTGCGCCGTGGCAGCAACATCGAAATCGATTGCCGTGACGTTCCCCACCGCGTCGGCAATGGCCGGATCCGCGCGAATGGCGGTGTGCGCTTGCTCCTGAAAGAGTCCGAGCCCAAACCAGACCACACCTCCAGCTGCCGCGACGACCAGCAGCAGGGCGAGCGCGACGATGCCTCCTATGATCCACGGCGTTCTGGATCGACGACCAAGTGCGCGATCCGATAGCTTGCCGTCCATATTCAAATCCCGTGCTGGAGCAAGTAATTTACGAAACGAACGAGGATTCCGCCAGAGACTGATGGACGTCGATCAACCTGATCCGAGTCGCTTTCATCAAGGAGGTGCTCCAGGCCGTTGCCGGAAACTCAAGATTGCCTTGTTTCATATCCAGGATTACGTGGCGAACCGGCTTTCTGTTCCGGGCGCGGTAGCATGCACGGACAAACCGAGGACACCGCAATGAATTGTTCGAAACGCATGCTGATGCTGGTTCCACTCTCATTTCTAGGTGCCTGCGCGCACGCGCCGAGCGCATCGCAACATCTCAGCAGCTACGCTGTCGATACACCACTCGCCCTCGGCGGCAGCGGTGGATGGGATCTGCTCGACATTGATTCCGCACATCAACACCTTTTTTTGAGCCGCAGCGACCGCGTCGATGTTGTCGATACCAGAAACGGTCAACTCGTGGGGAGCATCGCAGGGATTGATGGCGCGCATGGAATTGCGCTGGCGCCGAAGCTCAATCGTGGATTCGCGACAGCAGGTCGATCCGACAGCGTCATCGAGTTTGATCTCGCGACCCTCAAGCGTGAGCGTGAGTTCAAGGTCAGCGGTCACAACCCGGATGCGATCCTGTTCGATACGCACAGCGGCCATGTGTTCGTCTTCAACGCGCACAGCAACAATGCCTCGGTACTCGACCCGGTCAGCGGCAAGGAGCTGGCGACCATCGCATTCAACGGCAACCCGGAGTTGCCGGCAAGCGATGGCGAGGGCCATGTATTCGTCAACATTGAAGACAAGGCCGAGTTGGTCGAGATCGACGCGACGGCCATGCAGGTCCTGCACGTCTGGCCGTTGAGTGAATGCGAGGAACCCACCGGCCTCGCGATGGATTCAACGCACGAACGACTGTTCTCGGTCTGCCAGAACCGCACCATGGTGGTCACCGATGCCAGCGATGGCAGGCAGGTCGCACGCGTGGCGATCGATGAAGGTCCTGACGGTGTCGAATTCGACACGGATCGACAGCTCGTTTTTGTCCCTTGTGGCAAATCCGGCACACTGACCATCGTGCATGAGGACGACCGTGATCATTTCCGCGTCAGCCAGACTCTGGCCACGCAAACCAGCGCGCGTACGCTCGCGCTCGATCACAAGACCCATCGCGTTTACCTGCCGGCTGCACGCTTCGAGCCGCGAGTGGAAGGAGAGAAAGGTCGACCACCGATGATTGAAGGCAGCTTTTCGATCGTCCAGGTGCGCGAACCATCCAAGGATTGAGCGATTTGCTCTGTGAGACATTCGGGCATGGATGCCTGAACGTCGGGCGACGCCAGTTCAAGTGAGCAACAATTGCCTCAGCATTGCTTGAGCCGCTCTTAACGAACCCGAGCGCAAGGTGGCATCTCGAAACAGGAGTCCACCATGAAGCTGCTTGCAATCACAATCGTCTGCTCACTTGCTTCACTCGTCGCCTATTCACCGGCGCACGCGGCCAAGCGCCATGACAGCGCGACTCAACCCAGTCAAAGCAAGATTACCGAAAAGGCTGCGCGCAGCATTGCTGCAGCTCGGTATCCCAATAGTGCGTTCGAAAGCGCCGAGTTGGAAACCGAAAAGAACCGGCTGATCTGGTCCCTGGATCTGCGTCCGAACGGCTCCAACAAGATTCAGGAAGTCCATATTGATGCAATGAGCGGTGACATCATTGCGACGGAATACGAAACGCCGCAGATGGAAAAGGACGAAGCAGCCGAGGATCAGAAGAAGCATTAGCCGCACCAGGCTGAGAGGGTGCGCTCGTGAGCAGCAATCGATCCAGTCAAGTGGCCCTCACCATCAAGATGCCCTCGATTGTGCACAGTCCTGGTTTCCAGTATTGGCGGCGAAAGCTGGCTGGAATCCTCGCTGGAGTTTGCTGGCGGGCACGAGTTGAAGATCAAACTTCACAGCCCATCGTGCTCAAGCAAGGCTTGTATCGGGTCCTGATTTGTCGGCCCGATCACGGCGTCGACAATCTAGTGTCGCTGACGCCCTTGATCGCCGAACTGCAACTCAGGTTTCCGGGCACCCAGGTGGATCTGATCGTGGCTGGCTCATCGGCGAGCGACGCGTTTCGCCTGCTCCCGAATGTAGGTCAAATCTACTGTTTGCCACACCACGCACTGCGCCACCCTTGGAAATCTCTCAACGTCATCCGCAAATTCAGACAGCAACACTACGACCTGGCGATTGATCCAGACACTCGCTCAATGTGGGCTCGCAGACTCACCCATCATTGCCGGGCGACCTACCGCATCGGCTTTTCGGGAACGAAAACCGCGGCAAGGTTGACCTGTTCGATGCCTGTTCCGGCGTCGACCATTCCCGCGGAGCAGGCGCCCGTTCTACTCCTTCGTTGGGCACTTGCCAGGAGCGAAACGCTTGCAGGACCGTGATCGACCTTCGCCGATGAAGCTTTCAATCCGCTGCATCCAGCCCGTTTCAGGCATCCTCAAACCGGATGTGATTTTGCGCGCCGCTCTCCACGAAGCCGGTCTACCCGCAACGGTGTTGCATCCCCGCGCGACCGCGACCAAGCGGCTCTCCAACGATGAGCCGTTTGAGTTGCGCGATGGCTTTGAATCTCCTCAGGGAGCCAACGCCAGCGCGCGCACGCTCGGTGCGGTGGTCGTGCGCTTCGGGCGTCTGGGCGATACCGTTTTGTTGCAGCCCCTTTTGCAACGACTGCATCAACGCTTCGGCAAACCTTGCACGCTACTTTCGCGCGGCGGCTGGCCGCAACCCCTGTATGACGGACACACGGACGTCGGGCGCATCATCCAGCTCGATGCCGCACACCGCCCGTTGCTGTTGAGTCCGCAGCGATGGCACGCAATACGCGCTTTGCGCCATCTTCGTAACCTGCCGTTCTATATATGTGATCCGGAACCTCGTGCGTTGGCCAAGATCCGTCGCCTATTGTCGTGGGCTGGAATCGCCGCGGATCACTGCGTCTTTCTGACCGACATGCCGGAGCGGACCGACGAGCACTGGATCGATCGCCTGCTGCGCTTTTCCGACCACATACCCGCTGCATTCGATCACACGGGCTATCCACTCCCGCCACCCGCAGCAATCGCCGCGCCACGCATGCATGTGAGCGATGCTGACCGCAGCGACTGCGCAGCCTGGTTGCAGAAACGCGGGCTCGCGCGAGCACCGTTGATCCTGTTGCAACCGGCCAACAAGCGCTCGATGCGCTGGAACGGCGTGCGCGGCCCCGATGACGATAAATGGTGGCCCTCGGAGCACTGGGCGGCGCTGGCGTGCGCGATACGCTTGAGTCTGCCCGCGGCACAGGTGCTGCTCTGCGGCGCGCCTGACGAGGCTTCCTACCTGCACGATATCCGCAACGCAACCGCCAATGTGGGTGTTCACGTCGTCGCCGAGGAACTGCCACTGCGGCGCCTGATGGCCCTGCTCGCGATTGCCCACAGCATGGTCTCAGTCGACACCGGCCCTGCGCACCTGGCCGCAGCCATGGGCTGTCCCCTGGTGACATTGTTCGGCCGCTTTCCACCCGAACACTGGCTACAGCGCAGCAGCACCGGAAGCGAGGTAATCGGGCTCGGCGGACCGGCACGCGGCGGTCGCGTCGATGCCCTCTCGTTTGACGAAGTGTTCGCGGCCTGGCGCGGGCTTACCGCGCGAGTAGACGCCACCGCGGTCGCCGCTGGCGTTTTTCCTGAATCCATCGAACACGCGCTTTGTGAATCATGATCGACGTACCTGCACTCTTGGGTCGGTCCTTGCGCTGCCATTGCATTCGCATGGCCGCAGCCTGATCAACTATTTTCCGGAATTACACCTTGTCTATTTCCAGCCATGCGCAGCCGCCTCATCCGTACGAACGGCGCACGCAGTGGCGTCGAGGCATGGCGCGCCGTTTGATGCGGATCCTGTTCGGCAACAGTGCCGTGCCTGCGCCCTGCGGCACGCTGCCGACGCATGGAATCCAGCGCATTCTGGTTTGTCACATCAGCCACACGCTCGGCAACACCTTGCTGCTGACGCCGCTGATTGGCGAGTTGCAGAGACTCTATCCGGGAGCCGAAATCGACATCGTGACGCGCTCGCCGGTTGGGCTGGAGATCTTCGGCCAATTCGCCAACGTGCGCCGCGTGCTGCGCCTGCCGCGTCATGCACTGACTTCGCCACTGGTGTTGTGGCGCGCACTAAGCGCCATGCGTGCGCAGACCTACGATATCGCCATTGATCCCGATCTGCGTTCACAATCGGATCGCCTGTGCGTGCTCGCCGCCCATGCAAGATACAAGCTTGGCTACGCCGGTGCCCGCAAGAGTGGCACGCTCAGCCATCCCGTACCATCGCCGCAAGGCGTAACCCACGTCGGCCAGTTTCCGGTCGACCTGCTGCGCGCGGCAACCGGCGCGCGCGACAGCGCGCCCTATCCACACCTCGATATCAGCCTGTCGCTGGATGAACGATCACGCGGGGCGGACCTGCTCGCGCGCGTGATCGGCGGGTCCGCAGTCTTCGCCGAGCCGATTATCGGCCTGTTCTGCAATGCGACCGCAAACAAGAATCTCGGCTCTGACTGGTGGCGGCGATTCGCGGTACGCCTGCGCGAACGCTGCTCGAACGAACGCATTGTCGAGATCGTGCCTGCCACGGGAGTCGCAGTGCTTGAAGGCGACTGGCCAGCGTTCTATTCCAGCGATCTGCGCCGTCTCGGCGGCGCGCTGTCGGCGCTGGCGTTGTACATAAGTGCCGATTGTGGGGTCATGCATCTGGCCTGTGCTGCAGGTACTCCCGTGACCGGCCTCTTCGCGGTAACCGACCCCGCACAATGGGGACCGTATGGGCCCCACGACCACGTCATCGACATCCATGCCATCAGCCCCGAGCAGGCGGCCAATCAGGTGAGCATGCCGGGCCTTCCGAATTCGAGCGAAGAAAATCGATAGATTCGATAGATTCGATGGGCTCGATCGGCCGCCACGTGATCATTCTTTGCGCCGGAAGCACGACATACGCGGGCACTGCCAAGTCGCCTCAGCAAGGTGTCTCCGATTCAGGGAGCCGGGGCTTCCAAAGGTGGCAGACGAATAACGATGCGGCCGGCGGATAGGTCACTTTCATCGATCACCCATTCCATTTGAGCGGCCAGGCGACCAATCAGCGTTGCGCCAAGACCGCTATCACTGCTCTCTTGTGAATTGCCATGTTGATTTATGTAATCTTGCGGAATGACGCTTTCAAGCGTGAGAGCATTGGAATCAAGATGGATTCGAATTGTTTCAGAAACCCGGCTGCGATCAAGACGACGCAGGATTCCACGAACAACCAGTCCTGCCTCGCGCGGCCTCAAGGTGAGGCGCTCGTACCCTGGGGCTATTTCAAGGCCGATTCTGTCGGGAGACTGCATCCCGACGAGTACCTGAACAAGCCAGTTGCGCACGTCGACTGATTCAACCGGATTCTTCGTCCTACGCGCCAGACCGAGCAGCACTTCGAGTAAATCGGACAGGGTTTGCACGCCGCGATCGACGCGCTCCAACTGCGCTCTCGAATAGCCACCGACGCGGCTGTCGTCAAGAAGCAATTCCGCGCCTCCCCTGACGATTGCCAACGGCGTTCGCAATTCGTGGCTGGCATCTGCGAAGAAAGCCCGCTCGCGCTCCTCGGCTTGCATCAACCTGTCCTGATAGCCATCAATCGCCTTGGCCAGCCGACCCACTTCGTCATTCGCAGACTGCAAAGCAAGCTGAGTAGGCTGTGCTTGCGCTGGCAGGGCAGCGACGGCGTCGGCAAGCCTGCGAACCGGAGCAATGGTCCGACCGGAAAACAGCCAACCCAACCACGCCGCGATGACGGTGCCAAATACAACAATCGCTGCAAGGATAATATCGAGGTCCGTTTCAAGGGGTTCAACGTCATCCAGGTCAATCGCCAGGAAAAGGCGATCTTTGCCCAACTGAAAAATACCTACGCGCACATCGAGGTCGTCATCCTGATCGATCTCATGAATGCCAAGCGGCAGTGAGACATAGGCTTCCGGAACATGCCCGCTGCCATCGGCACGACGCAAGTAACCCTGCATTGTGTGGGATTCCGGAAGGACCAGTGGATGGTCGATTTGATGGGTATGGCGTGCGTCCACATCGGCGGCGAAGCTGGAAAGCATGCCATCGAGCAGAGCCTCCTCGTAATATTCCGTGATGAACGTGGTGGCGCCCGCAAAAAGTCCGCTGAGTACTGCCCCAAGCAGACCAAACGCGAGCGTCATGCGCCAGCGCAGCGAAACGGATTTGAGCTTCATTCCAGGTCGATCATGCGGTAGCCGATGCCATGCACGGTCTGTAGAAGCTGCTTCTCAAAAGGACGATCAATGAGTGCACGCAGCGAGCTTACGTGGGTATGCAAGGCCGCATAGGTTCCGCCTTCTTCACCCCAGACCGAATGCAACAAGGTTTCGCGACGAACGACGTGCGGAGATTCGCGCATGAGCACGCTCAGAATCAGACCCTGCGCGGCAGTCAGAGGAATGGAATGTCCGGCACGTTTCGCAAGCATCGACTTCGGAAAGTAGCTGAGCTCTCCGGATTTCAGCAACATGTCGGCCGACGGCGGGCCGCGGCGGTGCAACACGCGAAGTCGGGCTTCCAGTTCGGCCATGGCGAACGGTTTGACCAGGTAATCGTCAGCACCGTGCTCAAATCCTTTCAGGCAATCTTCCAGCGTATCGCGCGCCGTCAGCATCAGTACGGGCACGTTGACGCCTGCGCCTCGCAGTTGTCGACACAGCTCAAGTCCATCGAGGCGGGGCAAGCCCAGATCCAGAACGATGGCATCAAATTCGCCGGTCAGCGCACGAGCGAGCCCCTGTTTGCCATCGGCGACATGATCGACCACACAGCCGCGGCGCTCGAGGAAGTCCCAGATATTGGCCGCGATGTCGCGCTCGTCCTCGATGATCAAGACTTTCATATGCTCGCGATTCCAGGTGTGGTCGGAGCGACGTTCGACTGGCTTGGAAGTGGTGACGGATTGCGCTGACATCGGCATGGGGAGACGAACCAAGCTACGGTGATGATCAAAGTCTGAGCGACAGCCCGTCAAAATTTCGTCTTGTAGCCGACCATCGCGCCGCCGCCTGGCAGATACCCTGCGAAGAATGGCGACTCGCGTCCATGCGAGTAGACACCCAGGGCGACGCCGATGCCCGCGCCGACGAGAACGTCGCTTTGCCAGTGTCCGCGCGTCTTCACGCGTGCAATGGCGTCATAGGCCGGCAATGCGGCGAGGAGCCAGACGGCAGGATGGTCGTGACCGTATTCGGCAATGAAGGGCGTGACGACGGCACTGATCTCACCCACTTCACCACTTGGAAAACTCTGATTGCCCTTGCCTGAAAAAAACCGGTTGGGGTCGTCGGTCTGGATTGGGCGCTCTCTCGAGAATGCAACTTTGCCAATTTCGGTCGCCGCAGCGGTGAACAGCATTGCGTCGAGCGCTTGATCGAAAGTACGCCCCAAGCGGGTGTCGTTGTCGATAAACAGGGCGCCACCGAGCGTGCCCAATGCGGCGCCGATCGCGAGATCCTTCTGATACGAACGCTTCCAGATTCCGGAATTGTCGTAGGCGATGCGGTGGTCGATACCAAACGGGCCGCCGGCATAGGCTGCCTGGGAGGTGGCGCCAATAAAAAACACGAGGCAAAGCAGAACGCGGTGTACGGACATGATTGATGGCCTGCGCAGGAAAAGGTTTT
>JBDSPX010000224.1:0-4548 GCA_039930065.1 Dokdonella sp. | reverse complement strand
TGGTCGACCAGCGACAGCGCGGACTTGCCCTTGACGGTGGTCTGGTGGATGTCCGGAAATTGTGTCGAGCTATGGTTGCCCCAGATCGTCACCTTGGCGATATCGGTGTTGAGCGCGCCGGTCTTCTCGGCAAGCTGTGAGATCGCGCGGTTGTGATCGAGACGCACCATCGCGGTGAACCGGCCCGGATCGAGATCCGGCGCATTCTGCTGCGCAATCAGCGCATTCGTGTTGGCGGGATTGCCGACCACAAGCACGCGCACATCGCGCTTGGCGTGCGCGTTTATCGCCTTGCCCTGCGGACCGAAGATTGCGCCATTGGCTTCGAGCAGATCCTTGCGCTCCATGCCGGGACCGCGCGGACGCGCGCCAACGAGCAAGGCGTAATCGACATCCTTGAACGCGACATTGGCATCGTCGGTGGCGACTACGCCGTGCAAGGTCGGGAATGCACAATCGTTGAGTTCCATGACCACGCCATTCAGCGCAGGCAGCGCGGGCGTGATTTCGAGCAGGTGCAAGATCACCGGCTGATCGGGGCCGAGCATGTCGCCTGCGGCGATACGGAACAACAAGGCGTAACCAATCTGACCAGCAGCGCCGGTAACGGCAACACGGACGGGAGCTTTCATAGCATCAACCTCGCAAAGTCGGGGGAGAATCAGGGAATGGAAGAATCAGGAATCAGATCGGCAGCCGCCAACAGCTCGCGCGTGCGATCCGGCGAATAGCCGTGGACGACGGTGTCGCCAATTACGAGAATCGGCACGCCACGGCCATTGACCATTTCGTAAACACGCTGGCCATTGCGATCAGACTCGATATCGACGTCGACGTAATCGACGCCCCAATCGGCAAAATCAGCACGCAGCTTCTTGCAATAGCCACAGGTCGTGGTCGACAGCAGCACGACCGGCGCATCGCCGATAGCGGCATGCACCTCGGCCATATCGGTTTGATCTGAGCAAGCCGTCAACAAAGCCAGCACAATGGCCAAACCTGTACAACGCAGCATGGCAAATCTCGGCATCATGTCAGCTCTGCAAAGAATTCCTGGAAGCGCTGCATACCGGGAGCAAGCTGATCGGCCGGACACGTGTAGGAAATGCGCAGAGCCAGTGGATCACCGAAGGCACTACCCGGCACGCAGGCAACACCTTTCGCTTCGAGCAGGGCACCGCAGAAATCGACATCGTTGTTGATCATGCGGCCGTTGTGCGATTTGCCGAACGCGCAGGAAATATTCGGGAAGGCATAGAACGCACCCTGCGGACGTGGGCATATCACTCCGGGAATAGCCGTCAGTGCGGCGTAGACCTGATCACGACGCTCGGCGAATTCCGCATTTTTTGCGATCGTCACATCTTGTGGCCCGCTCAGTGCGGCAACCGCGGCGGCATTGACGACTTCCGGCACGTTGGTGATGTGGTTCGAGTTGAGCGTGACCACGGCATTCGCCACGACTTCGGGGCCGGCGATAAAGCCGACGCGCCAACCGGGCATGCCATACGTCTTCGATATCGAATCAACCTGGATCACGCGATCACGCAATTCGGGCCGCGCATTGACGAAATTGTGGTAACCGACGCCGTCAAAAACCATGCGGTTGTAAATGTCGTCGCAGATGACCCAGACGTCCGGATGCTTGACCAGCACATCAGCCAGCGCGGCAATCTCTTCCTTGGTGTAGACCATTCCAGTCGGGTTGGAAGGATTGTTGAACAGGAACACCTTGGCGCCCGGCAAGGCCGCATCGAGCTGGGCCGGAGTGAGCTTGTAATTCTGATCAGCCGAACACGGCAGCAGGCGCGCTTCTGCTCCGAGAATTTCGGCAAGATCGAGATAGGTGGTCCAGTACGGCACCGGGAACACGATCACATCACCCTCATCGAGCAAAGCCTCGGCGAGGTTGTAGAGCATGTGCTTGGCGCCGATGCCCGTCGCGATATTGCTGCGCTTGTAGCCCCCCAGACCGCCTTCTTCAAGATGCGCGATGAAAGCGTCCAACAAAGCCTCGGGGCCCCGATTGGAACCGTACTGGCCGCTGTCCTTGTCGAGCGCCTTGCGCGCCGCTTCATACACGTGAGGGCCGGGAAGGAAGTTCGGAACACCGATCGAGAAACTGATGATGTCGCGACCGGCAGCCTTGAGTTGCTTGGCCTTTTCGGCAATCAGCATGATCGCACTGGGCTTGGCGCGACTCATGCGCGCAGCAAGATGCGGCATGGAAACCTCGTTGGAAGTGGGTGGGGGCGGAAGCAAAAAAGCAGGTGATTTTAGCACAGCGCTGGCGATCCTCCGATTTACGCTGCGCCGCAGCATATGGTCATTTCACATATCGTCACGACCACGACACGCGATAGCGACCACTTTTCACGTAATCGACGCTAAAGTGCGCGACATTCTTCAACGACGAGGACATCCCGACCATGTCATGGCAAGTATTTGGCGGCGCGCACGGCATCATCATGACCATCATCATTGGCCTTGTGGTCGGTCTGCTGGCCAAGATCCTCAAACCCGGCAAGGATCCAAGCGGATTCTTCATTACCATCTTGATTGGTATCGCCGGATCGTTCATCGCCACCTTTCTCGGTCGCAGCCTTGGCTGGTATTCCGGCGACCAGACCGCAGGCATCATTGGTTCGGTGGTCGGTGCGATCATCCTGCTGATCCTGTACGCCCTGGCCACTCGCAAGCGCTGAGTATTCTCAAGCGATTGTCAATGACGATGCCGACTGCATCGTCATTGCGCGCGCCTCGGCTCTCCGAATGTCACCACTCGCCGAGGGCTTCCGCTCGCCGGGTTGGCAAAAACAGAACCGGAAACCACGCCAGAACTGACTGATCGACGATGCAATATGGCGGCAGAGCCCATGCGCCATGACCGCACGCTGACCTGGGCTTTGTCGACCCTCTCAGCACTGGCAATCCGCTCGAATCGGTATCAGGCTGACGCACGATGAATGATTCGGATCATGAGAGCGTGCAGATATCGAGAGCCTGGGATAGCTTGCCCGCCCCGGATCAAAAGCTGTTCCTCAGGCATGCAGGAGCAGCGCTTGCTCGTCGCGGCAAGGCGTTCGTGCGTGGGCGACGTGCGCTCTGGTTCGACTGGCTGCTCACCGGAACACTTGGCCTGTTCGGCATTTTCGTTTTCGGCTGGTCGAGCATCGAAGCGACGCTGCTCCTGATCGCGAGTTTCTGGCTCGGCTGGCTCGCCGATCTTGTGCTTTGGTTCACCCGCTCGAAAGCCCTCGCGATGCGCTATGGCATCGTCGTCGACGACATGCGCTTCTGGCAAATCGTGGCGAATCTGCGCGGCAAACGAAGGCAACCTGCCGATGCGCGCTCGCACCCCACGCTCGGCCTCTCATTGATCGTCGATCTCGTCGCAGGAGCAACCGCGACGGGTCTGCTCGTGAGGGGACTGACAAGCAGCGGTGTTGTGATCAGCGAAGCGGCGGCATCGCGTTCGTTGCTCGCAAGTATCATGGTGATTGCCTTGCTCGGGATTGCACCGAGCCTACGCGCACGCCTGCGACGAGCATCGGATGGCAGCGTCGAATTGCCGCCGTTCTGCGCGGGCCAGCGCGGCATCGGATTGCTCGTTGTGGTCTTTGCACTCATGGGGATTGGCGGCGGAAGATTGTCAGCTCAACTCATCGTCGGCACGGTCAATGGCTTTTTCATCATCATGGCACTCGTCGAACTGATCTGGGGCATACCTGATTTGATCCGCGAAGCCGATTGGGTCCGCGAAAACAGCCCTTTACCAAAGGCAGATCCTGACGACTCTCCAGCGGATCCATGAGCACGCACGCCGTTACCGAAAATTCAATCGCGCCGACCCCGATGTCCAATCCGATTTCCGGTTCTCGCTGGTGGCGACGCTGGTTGCGCCGACTCGGTGTATCGCTGGTCGTGATCTTGCTGACGGCGCTGATGCTTGATCAACTGTTCCCGCTGCCATTGCCCGACGCGAATAGCGGCAGCAGCGTGGTGTTGGCGCGCGATGGATCTCCGTTGCGGGCGTTCGCCGATGCAGAAGGCATATGGAGCTACCCGGTTTCGATGGAGGATGTTTCGCCGCTCTACCTTGAGGCACTCGTTGGCTACGAGGATCGCTGGTTCTGGCATCACCCGGGCATCAATCCGATCGCGGCCGTGCGCGCACTCGGCCAGATGATCACAAGCGGACGTATCGTTTCCGGCGGTTCAACCCTTACGATGCAAGTCGCGCGGATTCTCGAACCGCACTCGCGAAGCGTCGGCGGAAAGCTGCGCCAGAGTCTGCGCGCGCTGCAGCTCGAAGCGCATCTGTCCAAGCGCGAAATCCTCACCCTGTATCTCGACAACGCGCCGTTTGGCGGCACCTTGCAAGGTGTCGAGGCGGCCTCGTGGGCGTATCTCGGGCATTCCTCGAAACAGCTCTCGCATGCAGAAGCCGCCTTGCTCGCCGTGTTGCCACAGGCACCGAGTCGCTTGCGTCCGGATCGCGAAGCCGAAGCGGCGCGCGCGGCGCGCGACAAGGTGCTTGATCGCATG
>JBDSPX010000223.1:0-8812 GCA_039930065.1 Dokdonella sp. | reverse complement strand
GGCACCCTCTGCGATTACCCAAGAAGCCCGCGTTCACACCACATGGGCGGCATGGGGCGGGCCAACGAGCCGAGCCTAGACAGTCGTGAACAGGCTGTCAACGAGGATCGTCGTACAATGCCTGTTGAAGCTTAGCCGGATCGGACTTCCTCCCCGTCGACCTGAATCGGCACCCTGAGCAAACCATTGCTGCAAGGGCCCGAAACGCACTCGCCCGAACTGACCGCGAACATCGCGCCGTGCGCGGCGCAAATAATTCGTCCGTCCTTCATGAGGAACTTGCCGGGAACATAATCAAGGTTGCGCCCCTGATGCGGGCACTCGTTGTGATAGCCGAACACCTGCTCACCTTGGCGCATCAGGATGATCTCGAACCCGCCAGTGGCTGAATCGACGCGCACGGAGATGGCGCCGCCATCAGGGATGTCGTTTACGCGACAGAGCACGGGGGATTCGTTCATGGGTACCTTCGACACTTGTTCGGCTGGGGATCTGCCCCAAGAATACCCTCCCGGGTGCGCTTCACGCTGCCCGGCGAGGTATGTGTGGCAAATCAAGGAGTGGCCCATGTTTGTTTTCCAATCCAGCCTGCGTCCGCGCAATCCGCTGGCGCGATTGATCGGTGGCATCCTTGGCTTGATCGTGGTGGCCGGCCTCGTCGTCTTCGGTTTTTTCGCATTGGTCGCATTGTTCATAGGCGGCTCGATCTGGTATCTGGTCCACATTCTTCGCGCAAAACGGCCGGACCTCTCGCAACCGAAAGCCGCAAAGCCTGAAGAAGGCGTGATCGACGGCGAGTTCACCGTGGTCGCAAGCGCTGATCGACACGTGCGCATAGAACAGCCGCAGCAATCAGAACCGCGCTGAATAGCAATGGCCACAGCCGGTGCCACGAAAGTGGTGCTGGCGGAAACAGGCAAAGTCTCCCACTCTGACATTGCTGCGATCGAATTCAGATTTAACGGCGGCCGAGAAATCGTGAGCCGTGCGATTCATGGTCGGATGACATGGATTATTGCTGCACAAATCCGACTCTTCCCCTGAACCTTTGCGTGGGTCCCATGCCATCTCCGAACCCACTGCATCACGGCGAAGCGTCAACTCAGTCGCTGCTATCGGCGTTGACCTCACAACGATTGCTGGTGCCATTGGCCCTGCTGGCCGTCTACGTCATTTGGGGATCGACCTACTTTGCGATTCGCGTTGCACTTGATAGCTGGCCACCGTTCCTGCTCGGCGCCGTGCGATTCCTGATAGCGGGCAGCATGTTGTATGCGTTTCTGCGTTTGCGCGGAACGCCATCACCGACACGTGCGCAATGGCTGAATGCCGCAGTGACCGGTACCTTGCTGCTCGGGGTGGGCAACGGTCTGGTCTGTTACGCGGAGCAATCGGTGGCCTCCGGCCTGGCCGCGATTGCAGTCGCCAGCATGCCGCTGTTCGCGGCTGCATTTGGCACG
Organism: Dokdonella sp.; assembly: GCA_039930065.1. Taxonomy (GTDB): domain Bacteria; phylum Pseudomonadota; class Gammaproteobacteria; order Xanthomonadales; family Rhodanobacteraceae; genus Dokdonella. The sequence continues at coordinate 7,352 of JBDSPX010000223.1, read as the reverse complement.
ATCTATCGTGACTGGCCCAGTCGACTTGAATGGCTGGGTCTAACCATCGGATTCGCCGGCGTCATCCTGCTCAACCTCGGCAGCGGCATGAGCGGATCCCCGATCGGCGCCATCGCCCTGATTGTGGCCGCGATCGCGTGGGCCTTTGGCTCAGTCTGGAGTCGCCGCCGCGACATGCCGCCGGCATCAATGAACACGGCCGCCCAGATGATCAGTGGCGGTGCGGCTCTGAGCGTTGTGTCGATCCTTCAGGGCGAACGCCTTCACGCGCTACCCAGCGTGTCGGCAACGATGGCCATGCTCTATCTGATCGTGTTCGGCTCGCTGATCGCGTTTACCGCGTATCTCTACTTGCTGCGCAATGTGCGTGCCGTGCTTGCAACCAGCTATGCCTATGTCAATCCGCCGGTTGCGGTATTGCTCGGCGGACTCTTTCTCGGTGAAATAATCCATCCCGGCGACCTCACCGCGATGGCAGTGATCCTCGCCGGCGTGGCGTTGATCACATTGGGGAGGGCACGAAAGCGGGAATAGGGAATCGAGAATGGGGAATCGAAACAGCGAGGAACACCCTCAAGTTCGCTCTCCCCATTCTCCATTCTCCATTCCCGATTCTCAATTCCCAGCCCTCAAGACTCCCGCAATGCAGTCGTCACCGGTAATCGCGCGGCGCGCACCGCAGGCAGCAACCCACCGACGAAACCGATTGCGAGCGCCCACTTCACCCCGGTCCACAGCAATGCGGGTGAGACCGAAAACTGGAATACGACCTGACTGAAGTTGGAGCCAAGCGTCGAGACCGAATAGTTGTTGAATAGCAACCACGCAATGAACGCGCCGAGTAGACCGCCCAGCAGTGCGAGCAGCATCGTTTCGAGCATGACCGAGACGATCACCGGCGGTGAGCGGAAACCGATCGCACGCAACGTGGCGATTTCGCGAGCACGCGTGGCGACCGCCGCGTACATCGAGTTGAGCGCGCCGAAAATCGCACCGATCGCCATGATCGTCGCGATCGTCAGGCCAACCACGCGAATCACCTTGGTCAAACCTTCCGATTGCGCGGTGTAGTAGTCAAGCGTGCTCCTGGCTTCGACCTTAAGTTGCGGATTGCTTGCGAGCGCGGCCTTGAACGTATCCAGTGCTTCTGGCGACGTGAGCCGCACCGTGACCGATTGGTAACCTTGGCGCCGATACGCAGCCGATACGGTATCGACATCACCTTCGAGTTCGGACTCGTGAGCATCGCCAGACGCGAACACGCCAACGATAGTCCATTGCTGATTATTGAGGTTGATCATCGAGCCCAGATCCAGACCGGCAAATTGCTGACGGGCACCCTTGCCTACAATCATCTCGCGCAATCCGGGCGTGAACTTGCGCCCTTCGATGATCTTTACGTTCGGACGCAGTGCCCAGACTTGCGGCCCCACGCCGCGGATCTCGACATTGGCATCGGTGCCGGTCGATTTCTTCGGCAAGTTGGCGACAACCACAAGCTCGCCTGAAGTGATCGGCTTGCCCTCCGCATCACGCAAGATACCTGCCGATTGTGCGATTTGCGTCGCGTCTTCGCGCGAAACCCCGGAGCTCAATTCGGCAGACGCACCGCCGCGCAGAACAATCGCTGTTTCGGTATCACCTGTACTCTTGAGGGTCTTCTGCAGGCCGTCACCCATTGCCAGCAGTGCGACCAGCACGCCGACCACACCCGCGATGCCGACGATGATCACTGAAGAAGCACCCAGCCTTTGCCGCAGCGTCGAAACTCCGACCCAGGTAACCGCAGCCGCTTGACGACCGATTCGAGTCAATGCCATCCACAGCACAAGGATCAGAAGCAGTGCGAGCAGGCCCTGCCAAGGCAACACGACCCAGATCGCCACCGAAAGCAGGATGATCAGGAACATGCCGAGGCCAGAAAGAAACGATTTGATTTTTTTCATGTCCGTTGTCCTCAGCGACCAGCCAGTGCATCAACGATATTCAGGCGCATCGCACGCAGCGCCGGCATGAGACCGACGAGCACGCCGATTGCGACCATCATCAACAAGCCGGTAATCCAGGTCCCTGCCACGACCGGCGGCAATTGCATCATCCCGCCACTGGCCGAGCTGATCAGAGGCAGCAGAACCGAGACCAGGCCCAAGCCCAGTACGCCGCCAATGACAACGAGCAGAATCGATTCGCCGAACACCAGGCCGAGCACGGTCTTGTCGGAGAAGCCCATGGTTTTCAAGGTCGCCAGTTCGGGAATGCGCTCGCGCACAGCCTGAGCCATGGTGTTTCCGGTCAGCAGCAACAAGGTGAAGAACACCGCGCCCATGATCGCGCTGACAATCAATCCGATATCGCCAAGCTGCTTGGCGAATGAAAGATTGAAAGCCTGCTCGGTCTGCGTCTTGGTTTCATGATCGGAGTTGGCGGAAATCGCATCGATGGCCTTCGCAACCTCATCGGATTTCGCGGGGTCGGTCACCTGGACCACCAACCAGCCCAGCTCATGCTTGGCGTAACTGTTGGCCTCATCGAAATAGTCCCAGCGGAAGAACAACTGTTGCTCCATACCGCGCATCTTTTCTTCCTTGACGTGGAACATGCCGACCAAATCGAAGGTCCAGTTGGTATCGCCGCTGGCCTTGTTCGGAAAAATCGCGCCGCTGATCGGAATCTTGTCGCCAATCTTCCAGCCCCAGCGTTTGGCCAGCGCCTCGCCGACCAGTGCGCCCGTGCGGGTTGACTGAAATGCCTTGAGCTGGTCGGGCGGCACTACCAACTCGGGATAGACCTCGAACTGTCTCGGCGAGATCGCGATGTTGATCATCTGGTTTTTCTTGTCCTGGTAGTAGCCACCAAACCAGTTCGACCAGGTCAAATTCTTTACTCCAGGCACGGCTTCGACGCGCGTGATCAAGCTCTGTGGCAAGCCCTGGATGATCGAATATTTCGACGATACGACCATGCGATCGACGCCTGCGGCATCGCTACCCGAATTGAACGCAACGCGCACTGCATCGAGCAGTCCGAATAACAGGAAAGCCGCGAGTACCGACAACAAGGTCAACATCGTCCGCGTCTTGCGCCGAAACAAGGCGGCCCATATCAAATGAAAATATTTCATGATTGCGTTCTCCGCTTCAAGCGACCGTTTGCTCGACCAGGCTGCCCTTGTCCAGGTGCAGAGTATGCGTCGCGTACTCGGCAGCCTTCGGATCATGGGTGACCATGATGATGGTCTTGCCATGCTCGCGATTGAGCAGCTGCAGCAAACCAAGAACCTCTTCCGCGGATTGGCGATCGAGATCGCCGGTCGGCTCATCGCATACCAGCAAGGTTGGGTCCGAAACAATGGCACGCGCGATGGCCACACGCTGTTGCTGGCCACCGGAGAGTTCATTCGGCTTGTGGCTAGCACGATCAGAAAGGCCAACCAGTTGCAGCGCAATCGAAGCGTTGCGCTTGCGCTCGGCGGCGGAAAGTCGGGTCAACAACAATGGAACCTCCACATTCTTCTGCGCCGACAACATCGGCAGCAAGTTGTAGAACTGGAAGATGAAGCCGACATTGGCCGCGCGCCATTTGGCCAAGGCGCCGCTACCGAGATTGTCGATGCGCTGACCACTTACGCTGATCGAGCCACCCGTCGTCGAATCCAGACCACCAATCAGATTGAGCAAGGTGGTCTTTCCCGAGCCGGAGGGGCCCATCAGCGCGAGGAAATCGCCTTGTTCTATATCCAGATTGATGTGGTGGAGAACCTCGACCTTCTGCTTGCCGCGTTCGTAGGTCTTGCTCGCGTCGCGGATTTCGACAATGTTTGCCATGTGCTTCTCCTGATTTCCTGAAACGTGGGTCGATCGGCTTCGTGTGCACGAAGCCCAATCAACCTGATCGAATCCGAACTACTTTTTCAGTTCAATGCGCGATCCGTCCTGCATCTCCGCAGGCGGCTCGCGAACAACCTGGGTCGATCCAGCGATGCCCTCGACGAGACGCAACTCACCCATGTTCTGTCCGGGAAGCACGGGTTTCGCGGCGACACGGTCATCGCTGATCACGAAGACGACACTCTTGCCCTCGCGTTGGACAATCGCGGTGCCAGGCAGCAATACGCCCTTCGGTGGCTCGTTCGCAACGGGACTGCCTGACTTTTCTTCCATGAACGAGACGCGCGCACCCATGTCCGGCAGGATGCGTGGATCCTTCTGTTCGAGGCCGACACGCACCTTGACCGTGGCCTTGCCGCGATCGGCGGTCGGAATGATCGCGATGACCTTGGCCGGAATGGTCCAATCCTGATAGGCATCGAGCACGGCCTCGGCCGGCGCACCCGGAGTCACCCGATTGATGTAGGACTCGTTGACGTCGACTTCGATTTCGAGTGAATCCATATCCACGATGGTGCCGACACCGGTGCGCGTGAAGCCGCCACCGGCCGACAATGGCGAGATGATTTCACCAACCTGGGCCGCCTTGGCGATGATCACACCGGCAAACGGTGCACGCACAGTCGTGTAGTCGAGCTGTACTTGAACGCTACGCGCCTGGGCGGACGCCAGATCGACGCTGCGCTGTTGCGCCGTCAGCTGAGCGGCCAGCGAGGTGACCTCGGTTTGCGCGGTCTCGACGGCTTGTTTCGAAACCAGCTTGCGCCCGACCAGATCCTGCTGGCGCACCAGATCGCGTTGCGCCTGATCGAGCCGCGCCTTGATCTGCCCAACCTGCGCACGCGCTTGGGCGATTTGCGCTTGAGCCTGGGCCACATTCGCTTGCTGCGCTGTGTCATCGAGACGCGCCAGCACCTGACCGGCTTCGACGTGCTCGCCTTCCTCGATCAGCACCTCGGACAGCGTGCCGGTGATCTGGGCCGAAACCGTGGCCTGTCGTCGCGCCGTGACGTAGCCCGTGGCCTGCAGTACGGCGGTCGATCCGGATCCATTCGCCGAAGGCGCGATTGCGGCAACGGCGGACACCTCGAAACGCTGTTGCGATGACATCCACCACCAAGCACCGCCGCCAATAACGAGGAGCGCAACGAGGATCAGGGCGATGATCCACGGCGCACGCGACGGCGGCTCGACCTTGTTCCGATCGATGCGCAATTGATTGAGCAATTCGCCCTTGTTGTCCATTCTCACAATCCTGACTGCCCGCGGGGGCGCTGAGTCTGCCATAGGTTGCCGTTGCATCCGATGCTGCACAATGCACCGCTATCATCATCCGCGCATGACGCCTGTCACATTGAAGCGACATCCGCGACTTTCGCTGGACGCACGACATAGGGTGACGGGACTCGACAGCGGCGCGCTGGACCGCACAGAATCACGAAGACGACCGCTGCTCGGGATTCCCCTCCATGACCTTCGCCATTGCGCCACACGCCATATCGGCCATACCGGTCGCTGGAACCGATTTACGGTTTCCGGTCCACCGCATCTACTGCATTGGGCGCAATTACGCCGACCATGCCCAGGAGATGGGTTCAACGGCGGACCGCATGAATCCAATCTTTTTCAACAAACCTGCCGACGCCATCGTGATCGACGATGGCGACGTCCCATATCCACAAGGCACAACCCAGCTTCATCATGAAGTAGAAATGGTTGTTGCGCTCGCGAGCGGCGGTCGCGATATCCCCGTCGATCGCGCACTTGAAAAAATCTATGCCTATGGTGTCGGTCTCGATCTGACCCGGCGTGATCTGCAGGCGATCGCCAAGGCCAAGGGCAATCCCTGGGATACGGCCAAGGGATTTGACTGCTCCGCCCCGGTTTCGGCACTGCACAGAGTCAGCGAGAATGGGCACCCCGGGAATATCCGACTCAGCCTTCGCGTCAACGGGGAACTGCGACAGCAAACCGATACGGGCAGCATGCTGTTCAGCACCGCCGAAATCATCCATGAGCTGTCAAAGCTTTATGAGCTGAAATCCGGTGATCTGATCTTCACAGGCACACCCGCAGGCGTCGCCTTGCTTGAGCGTGGCGATCGGTTTCATGCGGAGCTTGAAGGTGTCGCGACGCTTGAGGGTCGCATCGTTTGATCGGTATTCGCGACCGCGAGGATCATGGGTCTGCGCATGGTTAAGGCAGGGCTTCCTTCGGCCGCGAACGCTGTCGACAAACTGCAGGATGAGCATTGGGCCTGAAGGCCTCTCCCACAAAGTCCTCATCGCCGTCGCAGGAATTGGCTGAAGTTTCGTGGGAAGTGGCTTCAGCCATGATGCTTTTTCCGCAGCGTGCCGAAACGCATCGGGCCTGAAGGCCTCTCCCACGGAAACCAGGCGGGTGGCGCGGTTTCTTGGGTGGTGCTTGCGTCACTGCTTCGTTGTAGGAGATGGCTTCAGCCACTTGCCCCCACTTTGGGATGATCCGTTTGCTTCACATGCGCCGAGAGCTGCGAACGGGATACAAGGCTTTGATGGCAGTTCGGTCGTTGCCGCTTCGTTGTTGGTAAAACATCGCAACATTGCTGCGCGCTGGACGATCTGGATAAAGTGGAGCCACGACCGACGCGGTCGTCAAAATCCCACCACACCCTGAAGGAGTCAACATGAGCATGATGTCGGAATTCAAGGCATTCGCCATGCGCGGCAATGTCATCGATCTCGCCGTCGGTGTTGTCATCGGCGCGGCATTCGGCAAGATCGTCACCTCGCTGGTCAATGACGTGGTCATGCCGCCGATCGGCAATCTGATCGGCGGCATCGACTTCTCCTCCTACAAATATGTGCTGACTGCCGCTGGCGCCGATGGCAAGGGAGAAGTCGCGATCCTGTACGGGTCTTTTATCAATACGATGATCCAGTTCGCCATCGTTGCGTTCGCGATTTTTCTCGTGGTCAAGGCGATCAACCGGGTCAGCATGAAGGAAGAGGAAGCGCCCGCCGCGCCGCCCGCCGATGTCGTTCTGTTGACCGAGATCCGTGACTTGCTCAAGCAAGGAAAATAGTTCAACAGTAGAAAAGATCGAGTCGAAGATGCCGCTGCGTGCGTACCGCGCGCGGCGGCATCTCTCGCAAAGAAAAGGCGAACGTATTGCAATCGTAATGCGTTTGGAATACAGTCGCATCCACTGTGGCAACGAGACCTGACAGTGGCCAAGCAAACGATTACGATTCGGCTTGATGAGGATGACCTAACCTATCTTTCCTCGGTCGAGTTGACCGGCGCAGTGAATCTCAGCGAGAAGATCCGCGCCCTGCTCGCCGAGGCACGCGCGCAGAGGGAAGGCATGCAGGATTCGGGGCTGGCTTGGGATTTCACGCGGCGCCTGTTCGCAGCGCCCGAGCGCGGTATCCGCGAAGCCGAGATCCAGGCACAGATGCGTTCGGAGCTGATTGCGCGTATCGC
>JBDSPX010000222.1:0-16370 GCA_039930065.1 Dokdonella sp. | reverse complement strand
AGGACCTCGCCCGGGCCGGGCTTCGGAACCGGGCCTGTGGCGAGCCGAAGAACCTCTGGCGTACCGCCAGCATCATGCTCGATGAAATGCATTGATTCGGGAATATTCGACATGCTTCCTCGCGATGCAACGGATGGTTGAAGACCCGGACGGTGCCCGCGAGCTCATACAAGTCACGCAGGCTTGGCAACGATGAACAATGATCGCCGATCGACATGTGGCGCCACCTTACACAATCTTGTGGCGTGCGATAAGCGCCCTCGTTTTGGCGGAGCTGCTTTCTCATTCGGATCGATCCCGATGGACGCTGCGTTCAAACGTACTCAGACCCAGCCATGCACATCGGCGCCATTCAAATCATGATCTGGAACGAATCGCCTCGAATCGAAAGCGCCCGCAACCAGGGTGGATTCATTTGAATCGAATATGCAATCGAAAGCCTGATTCAGGTGAACTGTCGACAGCGATGCTGCCGCCGAGAACCTTAGTCACGAGGTTGTAGACAATATGCATCCCCAACCCCGATCCACCGCTGCCGCGCCGGGTCGTAAAGAAGGGATCGAAGATACGCGCACACGCAACTTCATCCATGCCCGAACCATTGTCCACATATTCAATGGTCACCCCGCTTTGATCGCGTGAAATCTCGATTTCAATCAAACCTGCCCTGCCGTCCGCAAAACCGTGGATCAAGGAGTTCATGACCAGGTTGGTAATGATTTGATACAGAGCGCCCGGCGCCGTCTCGCAAATTACCGCCTGCGCGCAGTGAACCTCAATCCGATGCGGTGTTTTCTTGAGCGAGGGCCCGAGCGTCGTCAGAATCTCATTGATGCAGGCACCCAGATCGACCACGCGGCGATCCTCGGTCGATTGGTCAACGGCCACTTGCTTGAAACTTCGAATCAGCCGATCCGCTCGTTGCAAATTACGCAAGATCAGTTGTGACCCCTCGACCGCCGCGCGCTCGAATCTCTCAAGCTCGGACTTGGTGAGCTTTCCGCTTTTCAGGATAAGGGAAATTCTGTTTGCTTCCTCGCTGAGATGGGAAGCGGCCGTCACGCTCACGCCGATCGGAGTATTGATCTCGTGGGCGATCCCCGCAACCAGCCCTCCCAGCGACGCCAGCTTCTCGGCTTCGAGCAATTGCCTTTGGGTCAGAGTGAGTCGATCCAGAGTATCGCGAAGTTCGGAGTTTGCCGACTTGAGATCGGCCGTGCGCTTCTCGACCCGATTTTCAAGTTCCTCGTTGAGTTTGCGCAATGCGTCTTCGGCATTCTTCAACGCACTGATGTCATGGGTCGTGCCAGCCATACGCAACCCGTGACCTCGCTCATCGCGCTCCACGAGCCTGCCTCGCGTCATCACCCAGACCCAATCCCGGCGCAGATCCATTGCTCTGTAGCTGGCTTCAAACGACTCTTTAAAACCCTTGAAATGAGAAGCCAGCGCAGCTTTGAAGCCGGCCAGGTCTTCGGGATGGATATAGGGCTCGAAGGCATCGATCGACTTCCCTTCGGCTTCCACATTCACAGCCAGATGCTGAAGCTTGTTCTCCCTGACCATCTGTCCGGTCTGCATGTCGAGATCCCAGAGTTCGCTTCCGCTTCCCCAGAGGGCCATCTTGAGACGTTCCTCGCTTTGCCGAATCGCTTCCTGGGCAATCGCGCGTCGGCGCAAACTCGATCGAACCGAGAGTGACGCCAGCCAAGCCAGCAACAAGATCGTGGCAAAGTAGCCCACGAAGGCGGGTCCTGACGCCCAAGGCGAAGGCGCTACATGGACCTCAACAGTGAACTCGTTGTTGCTCCAGCCATCACCTTCGCGGCGTGCGCGCAGTCGCAGCCGGTAGTTTCCTGAAGCCAGATCGGTATAGGTGGCGAAGCGTCGACTCGCTGCCGTTTCAATCCACTGGTTGTCATGCCCCTCAAGTCTGTAGTTGTAGCGAATTGATTCAGGATCGGAAAAATCGAATGCCGCGAATTCGACGGTGATATTGCGCTGATTGCTATCAAGAGAAACCTTTCCTCCCTCCCACAAGCTGATATCAAGCGGTGACTGTGGATCACGCCAATGCAAATTCGCCGGAACATTTTGCAGGAGCAATCGGGTTGCAATGGGTTTCGGTGGTGGCGAGAGTTCAACCTTCAAGGGATCAAAGACTGTGATCCCCTCAAGCCCACTGAAAACCATCAGTCCACCCGGAAGGCGGGTCGAACCATTGATCCAGTAACCGGTCGACAATGTTCCGTCATGCGCACTGAAGTTTACAATCGCCTTTGTTTCCGGATCGAAGCGGCTGATACCGGAGGTTGTGCTGATCCAGAACCTGTTTCTGCCATCCTCCAATATCGCACCGATTGCATCGGCGGCAAGACCCTGCTTTGAGTCGAAGGTCTCGAATTTTGGATGACTATCGCTTCCGGGCAACAAATGACTGATGCCTCCTCCCTGGGTACCGATCCAGAGTTCGCCGCGAGAATCCACTGACAAGGTGGAAATCGCGTCACTACCAACTGACTGCGCGTTTGCGCGATCCGCATGAAAGTGATCGAAGCGTCCGCTGGATCGATCGTATCGATCCAGACCTCCGGAGCGCAGGGCCAACCAAATGTCTCCCGATGCGGTTTCGACGATGCTGCCTACCGCGTCGCCGCCAATGCTGGCTGGATCATCGATCCGGTCAGCATTGTGGGGATGATGGATGAAACCCTGACAGGTCCTGCAACGCTCATCGAGTCCCTGGTTCAAGGTTCCAACCCACAGCGTTCCGCCAAGATCCTCGTAGACGAACAGGATCGAATCCTCGGCGATACTCTGCGGATCTGCCGGATCATGCCTGAAATGCTCGAAGCCTCCTTGTCGAAGCATGCGGTTGAGTCCGCCGCCCATCGTCGCCACCCACAAGCTGCCGTCGCGCGTGCGCGTAATGAATTGCACAAAATCGTGCGACAGGGAATCGGGCTGCTGGGCATCATGCCGATAGCGAGCAATGACGCCCTTGTCCATGTCCAGATGAACGAGGCCTCCCCCCTCAAGGACGCCAGACCAAAGCGTTCCGTCATTGTCGCCCCAAACCGAGAGAGCTTGACGCGAAGGCAGCGTACGCGCATCGCCGGCGACACTTTCTATCGTTGTAAATACTTCCGTTCTCGGATCATGGACTGAAAAGCCGTTCGCCCATGAGCCTACAAACAATGCACCATTTCGGCCGCGCAGCAGCGAGGAAAGTCGATTCGCAGCGATTGTTTGGTCACGCGAGGGATCATGTGGATAGCTTTCGAAAACTTCTTCGCGGGGATCGAGCCACGCAAGGCCATTGCGGTTTCCGGCGATCCAGAGTCCGCCGTCGGGGTCGCAGAGCAATGCGCGAATGGCTCCATCAGGCAATCCTGGGTCAGTCGTCGTGGGCGCTTGCGCATAGTGCTTCAGGGGTTTTCCACTTTTGTCAAACCGGTATAAACCCTCCTCGGCGACACCGACCCACATGTCGCCGTTGGGCGCCTGCGCCAATGCATAGACATCCAGCGAGCGACCGTTTTGATCACGAATTTCGCGCAATTCCGTGCCATTCGACTGAACTTGATACAAACCGTCTCTGGCACCCAACCAGATTTTCCCATCGGTCGATTGGCGCATGGTTCGCACCATGCGCAGGTTCGATTGCGGACCGAATGGCACATCGTCCAGCTGCATCGTGGATCGGTCGAACCACTGCAGGTGTCCGGCTGAATTGGCTATCCACAGTCGATGATCCCGATCAACCAAAAGCGCCGTGACATGATTGCTCGCAAGCGCATGAGCATTGCCCGTTTCAGCGCGATAGCTCTCGAATCTATCGAGTCGCGGATCATAACGATCAAGTCCACCGGCCTGAGTTCCCACCCATAGGCTGCCATCGGGGTCGGCAGCCAGAGCCCAGACGTGGTTCTGCGAAAGTGACCATGGATCATCGCGATCCGCTTTGTAGACGCGAAATTCGTAGCCGTCGAATCGACTCAGTCCATCCTGCGTTCCGATCCATACGAACCCGCTTCGATCCTGGGCAAGGACCCGCGCGGTCGCCTGCGACATGCCTTGGCTGATTCCGAACGTTCGGAAATGCAGCCGTTCAATGCCCGGCACCCTGCCCGCTTGAGCCAGCTGGCAAGGCAGCAGGACGGCGAGCAGAAAGCCCAGCATGCCGGACAAGAGCCGTCGCCTGTCCCATCGGCGAAATGCGTTCATTCAGCGAGGCTAAGCTTCTTCAATCGAATCGACAAGCAATAGACGAACGATCCGCCCAGCGCGGCGCCCCCAAACCTTGCATCGGTAACCATCAGCAGGAAAACGACACGACCATCGAAGCACGTCCAAGTCTCTCTCTGCGCCGATCAAATCTCTAGACAACCGTCACATTCCAATCGAGCGAAGACCGCGTATCGTGCGCGTGATTCCGGGGAACCAACAATGAAACGCGCAATCTTGTGGTGTCTGGCCGCGGGGTTCGGACTGGCAATCGCACCAAACGTGCGTGCCGCAGCTCACGACCCGTTGTTTTCGAGCTCGTTTGAAAAGCCTGTCGATCTGCCAACCAATGATGCCGAGGCCGCTCGATTCCTGACCCAGGCCACGTATGGCCCGAACCTTGCCGAAATGGCTCGCCTGCGAGCGATTGGCTATTCGGAATGGTTGCGCCAGGAGTTCAACAAACCGACCACGGCCGCGCGACCCTACCTCGAACAAGTCAACGCGGCCCTGATCGCCGCAAGTCAAAATGGCGTCAGTCAGAATCAACGGCTCGATCGCTGGTTTCATACGGCGGCAACCGGCAATGACCAGCTGCGCCAGCGCGTCGCCTTTGCGCTGAGCCAGATCCTCGTCATCTCCGACCAGAACGGCGCCATCAGCGGCGAGCCGATCCAGATCAGCGAGTATTGGGACATCCTTGCTCGCAACGCCTTCGGTAACTACCGCGAGCTGCTCGACGAGACCACCTGGAATCCGTCGATGGGCAAGTACTTGAGTCACTTCCGCAATCGCAAGGCGTCGGTCGACGGCTTGCGCCAGCCCGATGAAAATTATGCGCGCGAAGTCATGCAGTTGTTCACGATCGGCCTGATCGAACGCAACTCCAATTTCACGCCATTGCTCAGCGGCGGCCTGCCTATCCCGACCTACGATCAATCGGTGGTCACCAACTACGCGAAGGTATTCACCGGCTTCACCTACAACAACGCAACGTCGATCAACAATGGCACCAATAACTATTTGCGCATGTCGTGCATCGAAATCGAACACGACATCTCGGCCAAGACCGTCATCGGCAATACCTCGATACCGGCCAACCAGGACTGCGCCAGCGATGTCGATCTCGGCGTCGATTTGCTGTTCGCTCACCCCAACGTTGCGCCCTTCATATCGCGCCAGTTGATCCAGCGTCTCGTGACGAGCTCGCCGTCGTCTGCCTATATCCAGCGGGTTGCGCAAAAATTCAACAACAATGGATTTGGCGAGCGCGGCGACCTCAGCGCCGTGGTCAAGCAGATCCTGCTCGACCCTGAAGCGCGCAACGCGCCAGGCGTCAACAGCGGCAAGCCGCGCGAACCCTTGCTCAAGCTGACAGCCATGTGGCGTGCTTGGGATGCGCAAATGCCCGCGGCCGATGTCTACGGCAATATTCCAATGGGCATGACCAATCCGACCGGCACCTTCGGTCAACGCCCGCTCGGCGCAGAGACAGTCTTCAATTTCTTTGAGCCGGACTATCAACAACCCGGTTCGATTGCCGACGCGGGCTTGTTTTCGCCCGAGTTCCAGACCCTCAACGAAAGCACGCTGACTTCCAGCTCGAACAGCTACTACACGTATAGCTGGAATAGTTACGTCGGCATGCCGAGCCCACCCATCAACCGACCTTTGCTCAATCTGGCACCGCTAGAAGCGCTCGCCGCGAATCCAACCGCGATGATCGATGAGGTCAATCGACGCATGATGTACGGCAGCATGTCGAGCGCAATGCAGAGCACCTTGCGCAACATGCTCATCTTCATGGATGGCTCGACACCCAACACGATGGCACGCACGCTGGTGTATGTGACTGCGCTATCTCCCGAATACGCTGTCCAGCGCTGAGGACCGAACGATGAGCGGTGAATCCACATCACGTAGAAATTTCCTGCGCCAGTTATCCTGCGCGATCTGCGCCGGCGGTGTATCGAGCCTGTTGCCGCAGTTGAACCTGATCGGCAGTGCGCTCGCCAGCGAGACATCAGTACCCGGCTACAAGGCACTCGTCTGCGTCTATTTCGCCGGAGGCAACGATGCCTGGAATACCTTGCTGCCGTATGACCAAGCGCGCTACAACGTCTACGCGGCATCACGCGGCGGCGTCTATTCGGGCTCGAATACCAGCGGCCTCGCGATCGATCGCAACACATTGAGCGCGACATCGATCACGGACACAAGCGGCTCTTATGCCTTGCATCCGAGCATGATCGATCGCAGTGGCCCTGGCCAACCGGGCCTGCGCAGCTTGTACAACCAAAGTCGTCTGGCCCTGATAAGCAACATCGGCCCGATGATCCAGCCGATCACCAAGGCCCAATACAACTCGACTCCCGCTCTGCGTCCGCCGCAGCTCTATTCGCACAGCGACCAGGAAAACCTCTGGCACATTGGACGAACCACGGCCAGTTCGCGTGGCTGGGGTGGTTTGCTCGCGGATCGTGTCAGCGGCGGCAACCTCAACGGCATGCTTTCGCCGTGCATCTCGATTGGTGGTGGCAATCGCTTTGAAGTCGGCGCTTCGACGTTTCCGTATCAAATGTCGTCAAGCGGCTTGTCCGGATTATCCGGCATGACCGGCACAAGCACCGAAGGGTCAGCGCGCCGTGGCGCGCTTCAGCAACTGCTCGATGCGAGTTACGCCTCACCCTACCAGGACGAGTACAAGAACGTCTTCAAGCGTTCGCGCGATCTCTACAATCTGCTCAATGAAGGTCTGGCCACGGGCGGAATCGGCAACGTCAATACCGACTTCCCGACCCAGAACTCACTCGCCGACCAGCTCAAGATGGTCGCGCGAATGATCAAGCTGTCGCGCGATACCTCGTTCAATATCCAGCATTCGCGGCAAATCTACTATGTGCGAATTGGCGGCTTCGACATGCATGACAACCTCATGAGCACCGGCAGTAGTGGCCACGCTAACCTGTTGTCACGTGTTTCCCAGGCACTCGGCGCGTTCTGGTCGTCGCTCGGTGAAATCGGTGCGCAGAACGAAGTGACCACATTCACGATGAGCGAATTTGCGCGCACGCTCTCGACCAATGGCAATGGCTCGGATCACGCCTGGGGCTCGGTCAACATGATCATGGGTGGCGCCGTCAACGGTGGCAAACTCTACGGCGCGTTTCCGGATCAGACGCTCGATGGGCCGATCAGTCTCAGTCGTGGCCAGTTCATTCCCTCAACGAGTGTCGATCAGATGGCGGCGACCCTGGCACGCTGGATGGGCGTCACTTCAAACACCGATCTCAACTCGATTTTCCCGAACCTGCAAAACTTCTCGACCAACAACCTTGGGTTCATGCAAAGTTGATCGCCTCGCATACCCGATCCGATCGACAACATCGCTTCGCTTCGATGCTATTCCCCGCAGCGTTCGCGATTGCGTCAATACACTCAGCTAACTCGGCATTTGCAGCAAGCGGATGCGAAAGCATTGCCAGCGTGCCGATCACCTGGAATATCGACTACTCGGTCGACCTCCAGGGCATCTTCAATAAGCGTTGCTCCAACTGCCATGTCGCCTCTGGTGGAAACCCCTCGGGTGATCTCGATCTGGATCCCGAGTTTTCCTGGGATGATCTGGTCCATGCGCCATCCAACTCACAACCAGGCCGAACCCTCGTTGTTCCGGGTCAGCCGCTCGATAGCGTTTTGTTCGAGAAGATCAATTGCGATACGCCGAATGCCGGCCTGCGCATGCCACGCAACCGGCCAACGCTGCCGCTCACCGAGCAAGCCTTGGTTTTCGACTGGATCATGCTGGGCGCACCAAGGCTGCAGACCGATTTCATTTTCTTCGGCGGATTTGAAGTGCGGCCCTGATTGAAGATTGAAAACGCCATCGTCAGCGCATGAAACGCGGTTGCGAGAGTTCCTCAAGAAATACCCCCAACAACCTCGGCTCCATCGCCAGCAGGAACAACACACCATAGGCCGCGCCCCACAGGTGCGCGCTGTGATTGACGTTGTCATTGCCTTGACGATCCATGTAGATCGAATACGCGATATAGAGCACGGCGTAGATGATGGCGGGGCATGGAATGAAAAAGATCAGAATTGTTGCCCAAGGCTGCAACAAGACAAATCCGAACAGCACTGCCGAAACCGCGCCGGACGCACCGAGGCTGCGGTAGGCCGGATTGCCGACATTCTTCATATACGTGGGCAGGATCGAAACGAGGATCGCTGAGAGATAGAAAATAACAAAGCCTAATGTCCCGATATATCCGGTTACGAACTTCTCGATCAGGCTGCCGAAGAAGTACAGCGTGATCATGTTGAACAGCAGATGCTGACCATCGGCATGAATGAAGCCATAGGTGATCAATCGGTAGTACTGCTTGCCGCGACTGATCGCCGGCGGCCAGAGGATCAGATCGCTGATCAGTTTCTGGTTCTTGAACGCGAGAAACGAAATCGCGCAGGTAACCACGATGATGACAAGGGTTGCGTACATGGGCGTCGTTGATTTGATGGAAAGTGATCGGCCGATACGGGCCTGGTCGGCCAGTATCGCATCGACCGACGCCATTCAAAGCATGCGACCATTCCGTGATGAATTCAAAATCCGCAAATCGCGTCGCCGTCATTGGTGGCGGACCTGCAGGCTTGATGGCCGCCGAGACCGCAGCCGCCGCCGGCATGAGCGTTGATCTCTATGAGCGAATGGGATCGGTTGGGCGTAAATTCCTGATCGCCGGCAAGGGCGGCCTCAATCTCACCCATGCTGAACCACTGGCATCGTTCGTCACCCGATTTGGATCACGCCAAGCTGAAATTGCGCGTTGGCTCAAAAGCATCGACGCCGACATCCTCCGGGAATGGGCGAAAGGGCTGGGGATTGAAACCTTCGTCGGCAGCTCGGGACGGGTATTCCCGACCGACCTCAAGGCTGCGCCGATGCTGCGCAGTTGGGTACGCCGTTTAAGATCGAGCGGTGTGCGTTTCCACGTCCATCATCGTTGGCAAGGATGGAATGATGCTGGTGCGTTGCGCTTCTCCACCGAATCAGGTGATCAAGCGATTCAGGCCGATGCAACCGTGCTTGCCCTGGGCGGCGGCAGTTGGTCGATTCTCGGATCGGACGGCGCCTGGCAGGACGTGTTGAAGCAACGCGGCATAGACATTGCCGCGTTGCAACCCTCCAACTGTGGCTTCGATGTCGACTGGTCCTTATTCCTGCGCGAGCGCCATGCCGGCGCGCCGATCAAGCCGGTGGCGATTCACTGGAATGCACCGGATGGAACCGAGATCAGCCGGCAAGGCGAATTTGTACTCACCCGCACGGGTGTCGAAGGCAGTTTGATCTATGCACTCTCTTCTTTTTTACGCGATGCGATTGCCGCGCAAGGATCGACAACAATCCATCTGGATCTCGCACCTGATCGCGCTGTCGATCGTCTGATTCGCGACCTCTCGCGACCACGAGGCAGCCATTCGATGGCCAAACATCTGCATCGCAATGCAGGCATCGAGGGCGCCAAGACCGCGTTGCTGCACGAGGTGCTCGAGCGCAGGATTTTCGATGACCCCACACGCCTGGCCCAGGCGATCAAGTCGCTGCCTTTGCGACTGCTGAGAACGCGACCGATCGATGAGGCCATCAGCACGGCCGGCGGCGTCAGTCTCGAAGCGCTGGATGATCAACTCATGCTGCGCGCCCTGCCCGGCATCTTCTGTGCGGGCGAAATGCTGGACTGGGAAGCACCCACCGGCGGCTATCTGCTGACGGCCAGCTTCGCCAGTGGTCACATGGCCGGTCTCGGTGCCGTCGACTGGATCAAGTCGACAAACGACTGATCACCACTCGGTGCGATTCGGCAGCAGACCGCGCAGTTCCGCATCGGTGAGATTGCGCCACTGTCCAATCTTGAGCGCGCCGAGCTTGACGTTGACGATGCGCACACGACGCAATTGTTTGACCCGATAGCCAAACGCATCGGCCATCAGGCGAATCTGCCGGTTGAGTCCTTGGGTCAATACGATGCGAAAGCCGAAGCGTGCAAGGCGCTGGGTACGGCAAGGCTTGGTTAGCTGTCCATGGATGCGCACACCGCGCGACATGCCCGTGAGGAATTCATCGGTCACCGCCTTGTTCACGCCGACCAGATATTCCTTCTCGTGGTTGTTTTCCGAGCGCAGCAACTCGTTGACGATATCGCCATTGCTTGTCAGCAGGATCAAGCCCTCCGAATCCTTGTCGAGTCTGCCGATTGGAAAGATGCGCTGCTGATGATCGACGAAATCGACGATATTGCCCTTGACTGCGCTCTCGGTCGTGCAGGTGATGCCGACCGGTTTGTAGAGCGCGATATAGACATGCTTGCGTGCACCGGCCGCCACCGATCGGATGCGCAGCTGCTGGCCCTCTACCAGCACTTCGTCGCCCTCGGCAAATTCCTCGCCGATGCGCGCGACATTGCCGTTCAACATGACCTTGCGCGAAGCGATCAAACGATCCGCCTCGCGTCGTGAGCAGTGTCCGCTGTCGCTGATGTATTTGTTCAATCGCATTGAGGCTCGACTACCGCAACTCGTGGTCGTCCATTGTATGAGTTCGACCCGGCATTGCGCTGGGATTTCGACATTTCCCGATGCGTTGGATCCTACCAGGTCAGTGACACAGCCCTGATCGGCTATCTCATCCTGACGTGGACGAAAGGCGAAATTGACGTCATCCTCACCTTTCGACAAAGGTATTTCATCGGGAGAGTTTGACGTGAAGATCAAAAAGAATCGCTGCCGACCACGTTGGGCACTGCTGCTGATCTTGCCAACCCTTGGCCTGTCAGCAAACGCCAGCGCCGCCGGCGCGAATTCGAACGTGCTCAGTCGACAAGGCCCGTATCCATGGAACTATCAAGGCGTGCTTCCGCGAGCAGCGCATCCTTCGCTGATCGCGGGCGCCTGCGCATCCACCACCCCGACGCCACGCGTGCTGCTGGCTGGTGACAGCTGGGCGCAATACATGTGGGATGACGATGCCCACAACACGATCTTCGACAAGTTCGGCATGGCCGATCATGTTGCCGTCAGTCGCTCGCTCGGATCCAATCCGGGATCGGGATACAGCGGCCCCGAATACGCAATTTCAGGCAGCGAAGCACGTGAATGGGTCGATACGACCCACTATCCATGGGTTGCCAATGTCGCCACCGCGCTGCAGGCCGAGCCGACCATCGATACCGTGATGCTGAGCATCGGCGGCAACGACGTGCTCGCCGGGAAACCCGGTGGCGGCTGGTACAAGGATATGGATCTTGATGTGCCGGGATCCGAGGAAACATTCTTTGCTCGACTGCTTGATGACAGCACGACAATCGCCAATGCCATCACGGCAACACGCCCGCAAGTCGACGTGTTGCTGTCGAGCTACGAATATCCCAACTTCGACGTCGGCTTCTGGTGCTTCCTCTATGCCTGTCAGAAGCGTCGCGATCTGAGTCGTGATCCCACGAATGCGCTGATCACTAACAGCGAACTCAATGGGATGATGCTCAATATCGAATCGAGACGCATCGCCTGGACGAATGCCAATCCGCGCCTGCATTTCGATCATGGTATCGGCGAGATGCACCACTACTACGGCGATGGCACAACCGCGCCGGGAATCCTGCCGCGCCCCGGCCAGCAAGCACCTGCTTACCTGCCATTTCCGGCAGGGAATCCGGCCAAGCCGAGCATCCGCGAAAATTTTCGCCTGGTTTCCGGCATCTCGGCTGATCCAATCCACCTCAATCCGGAAGGATATCTCTACAAAGTTGCAGTACAAACCGAGTCGTACTTCTTTCCGAAGTTTCGCGGCGTGGTTTCGCAGACCCTGCCCGCTCTCGGCGGCACGTTGGATGGCTGGACTGACGGCAGCAACGCCGGTTCCGATCACATCATCGTGGGCGATGACGGCACCCATCTGATCCATGGCATCGTCAGCTTCGACACGAGCACGATCCCTGCCGGCGAAGCGATCGAGTCCGCGAGCATCTACCTGTTGCAGGATGCGCGCAGCGGCAGCAACCCGTTTTTGAGCGGCAGTCTCGGCAGCCCGCAACTCGATGTGGCCGCAAGTTTTGGCACACCAGATATTGAACCTGCAGACGCGCTCGCTCCAGCAGATGCGAGCAACGCCGGTTGCTTTGTCGGATCGGCCAACGATCGCTACTACGCGCTGCGCATCGATCTGACGCCAGCGGCGATCGCCGCAATCCGTCGCGATGGCATTACCCAATTCCGCATGCAGTTCTCGAATCCCGACGCCGGTGCCAATCGAGTCGAATTCCACACGGGCGATGCACAATCAATTTCAGGCTCCGAGTGGCAGACGACATCGCATATCGAGGAGGTCGCGCAAGCCGATGGCAGTTCCGTCGCACGCACGGTCGCCGTCACCTCGCTGGTTCACCGCGGACTGGCCCAAATCCTCGGAAGCGCAAAGCCTGTTCTCGATATTCGCTACCTCGATTTGATCTTCAAGGATGGCTTTGAAAGTCAGGCCGGCGCCAACTGAGCCCAGTTTCCCGGGGGTCTCTATGCTATGGCGCGGGGCCATCGAG
Organism: Dokdonella sp.; assembly: GCA_039930065.1. Taxonomy (GTDB): domain Bacteria; phylum Pseudomonadota; class Gammaproteobacteria; order Xanthomonadales; family Rhodanobacteraceae; genus Dokdonella. Next base: position 3,549 of record JBDSPX010000222.1, on the reverse strand, counting down.
ACCTTCGGCAAAGATCCGATTCGGATCATCAAGAACCAGCAATGGTTGCGCCTTCGGATAGGCGATCCGCGTTGCTCTTCCATCCGGCCAGCGAACGTCCAGTGCATCGGCAACGGTTGATGAGCCCATTCCGAAATGCGCTTCGATCGGCGACGAGGCCAGAAAGCCGCGCCCGGCCAACATGACCTGTAATCGCGAACTCCCGCCAATCCACAATTTCAACTCGGCGCCGACAGCTTGGCTGTTCGAACCTGGCTGACGCAGCGCCACGCCAAGACCATGACGACCTGCGGGCGAGTCATTGCGAAATAATCGGGCATCGCCTTCGTTGTTGGCGATGTAGATATCGAGGTCTCCATCGCGGTCATAATCGAAACACGCGACACCCCGTCCCTGACCGGTATCTGCGACACCGAGGCTGGTGGATTCCTCCACAAAACTCCCGTCGGCCTGATTGACGAACATGCGTGCCGGATCGTCGTGGAATACCGAAGGCACACCGATCGGAAACGGGCTGCCGTTGACATGATAGATGTCGAGCCAGCCGTCGTTGTCGAAATCGACCATGCAACTGCCCCACCCCCAGAATCCCTGGCGCACGCCCGCTGATACACTTACGTCGATGAAGATCCCTTGGCCGTCGTTGCGATAAAGCCGATTTCCGGTAAATCCCTGGCTTCCCGAAGGGACACCAGCCGGGTCGTAGATCGAGCTGACGAACCAGTCGAGATCACCGTCGTTGTCGAAGTCGCCGACGTCGCCACCCATGCCATTCTCGTCATCGAACTGATTGGCATCCCAGGCTTCGAAATGGCCAGCGCCTAGGTTGTGGAATGCGCGCGTGGTCTTGAAATCCGATGACAGCAGCAGATCCGGAAGGTGGTCACCGTCCATGTCGGCAAGGATAGGCGTGAAGGTCAGATCCGGCCCCGGCCCCTGCAACACGCCCAGCCCGGCACTGGTACTGATGTCGATCAGCGACGTGCCCTGATTGCGCCAGAGATGTCCTGCATGACCGGGAATCGAATTGCTGTTGTCCCAGTGGCTGACGGCAAGATCGAGTTGACCATCGCCATCGACGTCGGCTGCGGCCGCCGAATACGAATCGAGCGTGGCCGATGCCAGTCCCCACGCCGCCGTCGCCTCGGTGAACTGGCCGCCGCTATTGAGATAAAGGCGGATACCGAACCCACGCAGCCCGGTCAGCAACAGATCGAGATAGCCATTGCCGTCAAGATCGACCAGCATGGCGCCCGCTGCAACGTCACCGATGATCGACAGACCATGTTGGCTGGCGACACTTTCAAATGTGCCGTCACCTCGATTGAGCAACAGACACAACGGCAGATAGTCGCCCTGCGGAACGATCAGGTCGATATCACCATCATTGTCGATGTCGCCGGCGGCGATACCGGCCGGCATCATGTCGCGAGATTGCGAGTAGCCGAACTGAAACATGAATTGCGCACTGGCACCGGCAGTCGCGGTGACATCGGTGAAATGCCAGGATATCGGCGATCCTGCCTGCGCCGACACTGCAGCAAACATCAGCGCGGCGCAGACCCATTTTCCCGGCTTTTTCCAACGCGACGGTACCGCGATTTGAAGTGCGATCTTCATCTCACAGCGCCTCTGCAATGCTCGTTTGATAACGAGAAATTCGTAGCGAAAACCGGTTTCAGGATCGTATACGGAACCGATCGGGCAATGTCGGTAGCGAAGTGGACTTGTCGAAGTTGGCAAGAGGACATGATCAATCCGCGCGCAAGCGCATCGTCAATCCCTTGAGGAAGTTGCGCAGGATCTGATCCCCGCAGGCGCGGTAATGCTTGTGTCCCGGCTGACGGAACAATGCGGAGAGTTCGGGTTTGGAAATCGGGAATCCGGCTTCCGCAAAAATCGCGTGCATGTCGTCGTCCCTGAGCTCGAAGGCGATGCGCAGTTTCTTCAGGACGATATTGTTGCTGATACGGCTTTCAACCGGTCGAGCGGGCTGGCTCTCGTTCCTTCCTCGACGCTGGATGACCAGACCGTCAAGAAAACATGCAAGCACGCGATCGGCGCAATTGAGGTAATCCGCATCCTCTTCCTTCTTGAGGAATCGCTGGACAACTTCCTTGTCTATTTCGAGATCGGCGTCCGCGAGCTGGGCCAGCTCGGCCACCTTGGGGTCGCTGAGATCGAGCATGTAGCGAATGCTGCGCAGTATGTCGTTGTTGGTCACGTGGGTTCGTTCTTCAGAATGAAATGTAATGGTGTATTTTGCAGGAGCGCGACCCCAACCGGGGCCGCATTCGTGCTGACGGAAAGCGCTTTGGAAACTATTTGGCAAGTTCGTAGATATACTCGACGAATGACATCACCGCGCCATCGTAGCCGCGCACGGCTGGATTCGACGATTCGATCACGTAATACTCGTCGGGCGCATGCGCGCCACTGCCGTGGCCGAGACCGAAGTGCCCCGAGGCCAGGCTCAACGGCGCATCCGTGAAAACAAAACCCGGGTAGGATCCCGCACCGCGCGGCCACAGGCTCGGCTTGAGGCCATCACGCTTGAGCACGTCCATCTGCGCCTGGATCAGGCGCGCATCGGCCTTGGAGCTGGTGGAATCGTAGCCGCCGCTGACGTTGACTTCGATGTCGCCATAGCCGCGCTTGGCCAGATGCGCTTTCAAAGCCGCAACGGCCGCGTCCATCTTGATGCCGGGAACGAGTCGCATATCCAGTTTGGCGACAGCGCGATGGGGCAACACCGTCTTGCCGCCGGGTCCGGTATAGCCTGCGACGAGTCCCTCGATGTTGATGGTGGGCTGCGAAACGAGACGTTCGTAGGCCGCCTGCAGCGGAAGATCGTCAATCCAGTGCGAGACGCCGTATTGCTTCTTCATCGCAGCTTCGTCGCGTTTGACAATGGCGGTGGCGATCATCGCTTTCTCTTCAGCACTGATGGCAGGTGCGACCGGATAATTCTCGACTGCGATCGTGTTGCCATCATCGGAAACCAGCGTATCGAGCGCCTTGACCAGACGCCACGCCGGGCTGTCTACCATCGCTTTCAAGGACGAATGAACATCCTTGGCCGGACCACGCCCCCACTTCTCTCCACTCGCGACGAGCTCGAGTTCAACCACACCTTTGGCGCCGAGGCTCACCGTGACTTCTCCATCCAGTCCCTGAGATGCCGAAGGCATGAACACACCAACGGTTTTCGCCAACGCGGCTGCAACCTCGGGACGTCGTACCAGTTGACCGATATGCGGCGAGCCAATCTCCTCTTCACCTTCGGCGACCAGCACAAGGTTTACCGGCATCTTCTTGCCTGCGCCACGAATGGCATGCAGCGCTGCGAGAAATGCCGATTCCGGACCTTTCTGATTGACCGCGCCACGACCGACGATGGCCTTGCCCAAGCCGGGTTTGTCGACGATGCGCGCTTCGAGTGGCGGGGAACTCCATTCGGCAGGATCGAACTGCTTGACGTCGTACATGAAGTACAGACCCACCGTTTTCTTCGCGCCCACGTCGAGCGTCGCGAACACGCCGGGCTTT
>JBDSPX010000221.1:0-5568 GCA_039930065.1 Dokdonella sp. | reverse complement strand
TCGGTGTGCGCAACCTGGCCGGCTTCAACAAGAAGGTCAGGGAAGAAGAAGCCAAGGGCCAGCCCTTGCTCGATCCGTTGTTCCGCCCCGATGCTTCGCAGCCAATGATCAAGGCCGAACCACTGACGCCGCTGCCGTATATCGTCGTCATCATCGACGAGTTCGCCGACATGATGAGGATCGTCGGCAAGAAGGTCGAAGAGTTGATCGCTCGCCTCGCGCAGAAAGCGCGTGCCGCCGGCGTGCATCTGATCCTCGCCACGCAGCGACCGTCGGTCGATGTCATCACGGGCTTGATCAAGGCCAACATCCCGACCCGCATCGCATTCCAGGTATCGAGCAAGATCGATTCGCGCACGATCCTGGATCAGTCCGGTGCCGAGACGCTGCTCGGCCACGGCGACATGCTTTATCTGCCGCCCGGCACAGCCACGCCCGAACGTGTTCATGGCGCGTTCGTCGACGATCATGAAGTGCATAGAGTGGTCAGTTGGCTGCGCGCCCAAGGCAAGCCCGATTACATCGACGGCGTGCTTGAGGAAACCCATACCATGGCCGATGGCAAAATCATCGGTGAGACCGGTTTGCCGCAGGATGCCGCCGATTCTGAAGGCGGTGAAGATGCCGTGCTCTACGACAAGGCCGTGGCTATCGTCACCGAAACCCGGCGCGCCTCGATCTCCGGCGTGCAGAGGCATTTGCGCATCGGCTACAACCGAGCGGCTCGTCTAATCGAGCAGATGGAACGTGATGGCGTGGTCAGCGGTCCCGAGCACAACGGCACCCGGACGGTCCTAGCACCGCCTCCACCGCGCGATTGATCGAAACCGGCAAGCGAGGCTTCAGCCCATTCATGGGATCCTTCGCGCTCGCGGCGCTGGCCCGGCTAGCCTGCCACTGAGAACCGAGGAATACCAACCGATGTTGCGCGCCATACTTTTGTTGATCTTCGCGATTTCTACTTCCGTTCATGCCTCGGATACCGCGCGATCACGCCTTGAAACATTCTCGAAAGGCCTCTCGACGATCAGTGCCCATTTCGAGCAGTCAATCGTCGGTGCCAAGGGCAGTCGTGGCGAAACATCCGCCGGCACGCTCGCGCTCAAGGCGCCGCGTCAGTTCCGCTGGCAGACGACGACGCCTTACGAACAGCTGATCGTCGCCGATGGCAATCGCGTGTGGATCTACGATCCGGATCTCGAACAGGTCAGCGTGCGCAGCCAAGGTGCTGAAGAGGCGCATAGCCCGTTATCGGTTTTGACTGATCTCTCCCAACTCGATCACGAATTCACCGCGAGCGAATCCGGTGAGCGTGATGGCATGCAGTGGTTGAAACTGGTTTCCAAAGCCAAGGAGCCGGAGTTCGCTTTCGCCGAGCTCGGATTCGACAAGGCCAATCTGGCTCGCATGCGCTTCGAGGATTCGCTCGGCACTACCACCGAAATCCAGTTCACGAACTGGCAGCGCGATCCGAAATTGCCCGCAGATACGTTCTTGTTCACGCCGCCGAAGGGCGTGGATGTCGTCGGCGATCCGGGTGCCGACGCCGAGGTGTTTCCGATCAACGAGTGATCGATGCGTCGATCAAACTGACCGCAAGCTGAATTGGCCGAAGAAAACTCTTGACTCTGGACCAGGGTCCAAGGTGCATGCTGCCGTTCTGAATTTGAAACCGGCACCTCGCATCTGAGGCGGTGCGGTTTCGATTCGGAGGAGCCCGTTCACGGGCGAGCTTTTCGAAATGCTCGCCAAAGGACTCGCCCGTAAACGGGCTCCTACGAACGGATCGCAGCTTTCCGGGTTCGTCAACGACGAATTCCTCAAGATCGGAGACGGCAATGACCAGCTTTGCAATCGGCCAACTCGCCAGCGCCGCCGGTGTCGGTATCGACACGGTTCGCTACTACGAGCGCAGTGGCCTGCTCAAACCCGCAGCACGCTCGGCATCGGGCTATCGGAAATACGGAAAAGGCGAACTCGACCGCCTGAACTTCATTCGTCGCGCCCAGCATCTTGGCTTCAGCCTCAGTGAGATCAGCGAACTGCTCGCAATCAGCAGTCGGGGTGACATCGCGGCCATGTATCAGGCCGCCAAGGTCCGACTCGACGATATCGACAAGCGCATTGCCGAGCTACACCTCGTCCGCGATGCGCTGAGCAATCTGATGTCGGGCTGCCCGCGCGAAGGCGCCGAAGCGGACTGCCCGATTCTGCGCGCATTACTCAACAAGGAAGCGATGCAATGAAACAGCAAAATGCTTTGCAGCACATCGATACCGTCAAGCGCGACTCGCATCAACGCTGCTGTCTCGCCCACGTCCGCTCGTTGCTTGGTGCCATCCGAACGCGCCACAGGCTTGCGGAAAGCCTGGGTACCATTGGCCTGGTTGGCGCAGATCACGATGAGGAACTTGCATCACCGACCTTGCATGATTTCCATGTCGGCGAGCTTGAGGCGGCCGTGCTCGCGCCTTGCGCTGCCGCCACAATCGAAACAGGGCAAGCACTTCGATTCGACAGCCCGCAGGAATTGGTCCGCGCCAAATGGGTATTCGCCGCAACACTGCTGGTGCCGATTCTGCTGATGTCCGCATTGCTGATCGCATCTGGCAACGCGCTTGATCACTCGATGATTTCACTTCTGCGCTTCTCTACTTTCTTGCTGGCGATTCCATTGACCGTATCAGGCGCCATTGGGCTCTTTCAACACCTGGCACGCCGCCAGTCCTGAAGTCGGATTCCCCAAGGGCGTCATCGCAATCGCGGACACAATCAGCGAAGCACTCGTCAAGCGCGCGAGACATTGAATTTCTTCGTCCGTGGTTCCTCATGCTTGGCGCGAAGCGTATTGCGGAGAACTAACCACGATAGTGCAATTGACAAGGCGCTGCCTCGGCAGCCTGTCATCGAAACGCTAGAATTTCCGCTCCGAGCAGGCGGATTACCTCGGCAAGATGCGCATGGATCGCGCCGGGTCGCTCGCATGGCTGCGAAAGTGCTCGAACCTGAGCTCGGCAGTTTGCGACTGAAATCGTAGAAATTTTGAAGGGTGAGCGCTTGAACGTTTGCATACTCGCGATGGCAAGGGCGCTGATTCTGCTGCCCGCGATGGCCATGGCTGCAGCACTACCAGTGCCCAAGATTCCGGCCTTTCCGGACCACGTTGACAGCACGTTCTCGGCCAGACTGCATCTGGATGGCAGCTATACATGGCTTGATTCGCATGCAGTTTGGGCTGCCGGGATCTGTGGATCCCGCGTTTTTGAAGCGGTCATCAATCGGTGGAGTCCGATCACCGGCCAGACGGACGTTCGTCCGATAGGCTTGCGTGGGTTTGTAACCGCGCAGGCCGCCATCCCTGATGGTTGGTTGGTTCTTGTGTTGGCGTCAGAGACTGGATGTGCAACGGACAAACACATGCACGCTGGCTTTCTGTCCGAGCAAGGCGCGCAGACGCTGCTTCCGACCGAGCTTGCCGCAGCGGATGGCTGGGCGCGCATGCTGGCAATGTCTCCATCCAGCGCGGCGCTGATTACGCTGAAGCCAGACACGCGACATCTCCTAGTTCGAATCATTCGTCATGCAGGCACCGCTGTCCAGGTAGAGGAGATGCCGGAGCTTGCGATTGCCTACAATCATGATTTCGCGCAAGCGATGTTGGACCCCGATCACCTGATGATCCTCGGTGGGTCCGATGCCAAGTATCGTGGTTGCATGCCATGCCGCGCGGAAACGCACGTGTTGGACATCCCATCGAAATCCTGGTCTGCAGGCCCGTCGATGCAGGAGGCGCGTTCGGAAATGGACGCGACCCGACTGCCGGACGGCAGTGTGCTGGTCAGCGGCGGCTGGACCAAAAAAGCCGACTGGAACACCGGGCCGTCGCGCAGCGTGGAACGCTGGAATCCGCGAACCAACCAGTTCGAAGCTGCGCAGCCGATGCCTTCGGCGAATGTTGGTCACCACGGCATCTGGATGCCTGGTTCCGAGGGTGAGGTGCTGCTGATGGTCAACGGCCACAGTGCGGGCGTGCAAGCCTACGATGTGCGAACCGGTCGTTGGCATGGCGCAGGAGCCTGGAGATTTGGCAATGACACTGCCGGAAATGGATTTATACCGTTTCAGTTCAACGGTCACGTCTACGCCTGGCGCAGGGGTGAGCCGTGGGAACTCGGCCCGTTGTTGAGTGAACACGCACCGACCTCGCTGTCAGCGGACGATACAGACAGCGTCAAACTCAACCTCAATTTGAACCAATATGGAGCGGCGTTTCTGCCAGCCGGCAAAGGACAGGCGGCATTGATTATTGGCGGGGCGACAGGGGTGAGAATCAATGGAACGTCGATGACCTCGGCGGTAGCTTCGATCGACACGAACGGTGGTATGGCAGCCCTGCCAGATATGAACCAGCCACGCGAGAATGGTCAGGCCGTGCGCATCGACGGGGGCGTGCTGGTGGTCGGCGGTATCGGCGAAAAGCCCTTCGATGGCAAAACTCCCGACATCCATCTTTCACCGGAGTGGCTGGATCTCGCGCATCCTTCGCAATGGCTGCAGGTACAAGATTCCTCACTGACCACGATCAACGGACTCAGTGAACTCGCCAACGGTCATTTGCTGGCGTTGTGTGAGCGCGGACGCGTCAGCGAGATGAATCTGCATCACGATGGCGCGTCGCTGACTCTGGAGCGCACAGCCTGGCCTTCTCTCAACGATGAGCGATTCAACCTCGATTATGTTCACATCAGCCAATTGAATGATGGCCGGGTCATTGTCGCCGGTGGCGATATCAGCGAAGCGAAGATTGTTCTGCTGGCAAGCGATACCGAAGATCTTGCCAGCAATGATCAATACGTGGGCGTGGGTGAACGCGTGCCGGCACGAACTTACGAGATCTATAGCGCTATCAGCAAACAGTGGACGCGATCGGCAGTTTCTCCGATGGAGGCGGGCAACCTGCTGATTCTCGGAGATGGCCGGGTCGTGAATATGCTCAATAGCCCCGATCAGGATGGAAAATCCAAACTTCGCATCGAGCTGTCCAGCGTAGATGGATCCAGTTGGAGCGAATTTCCAGAAGCGGACAATCCAGCCTTGCGCCCTGACGGCGACTTCAAGGCCTTCGTCGTTGACGGGGAGTTGTTCGCCACAGGACATCCAAGCGGTACGAATGGATACACGCCGAGCAGAAACATTTTCTGGTTCGATGCTGCCAGTGAAGTTTGGAAAGCCGTGTGGGGTGACGCCTCGAATCAGCGTCAATTTGTGCAGTTGAAACTCGCGAACGCGAAGACGGTTATTTTGCCGGTGGAGGGTTTGTGAACAGTTACCGGTACGCATTGGTCTTGTGCTGTCTTGTCGTGTCCAGTCACGCCGTCGCCAGCGACTGGATCGAAGACACGATTGAGCACGGTCCGTATCAAATCGTGGTGGGCGATAATGTGTCCATGTGGCAGCCGGGAAAGGATTACCACAGCGGCAAAGACTGGTTGGCGCTGCGCTGCACCGCGCAAGCATGCAAACTGGATCCCGCCACGCTGACGGTGCATCCTGAATCGCAGCAAGGTC
>JBDSPX010000220.1:0-2914 GCA_039930065.1 Dokdonella sp. | reverse complement strand
CAGCGATGCTGTTCGAGATTCCCGCTTTCATCGGATCCCGCCGGCACCGACTCATGTGGAAGGTTGGGAATGCCGAGCGCGATATCAGCGAGCCGTGCCTGGATCTCGGCCAGTTGCAGTTCGTTCGCCTTGAGCTGGTCGCCTATTCCGGCAACCGCGGCCATCACCGCGGTCGTGTCCTCGCCCTTGGCTTTGGCCATGCCAATCGCCTTGGAATGCGTATTGCGCTGGTTCTGCAGTTCCTGCGTCTCGATCTGCACCTGCTTGCGCCGTGCCTCGATCGTTTCGAGGGCTGCGGTGTCGAGCGTGAATCCGCGCGCAGCGAGGCGCTGGGCGGTATCGGCGAGTTGGCCGCGCAGCAGGGCGGGATCAAGCATGGGTATACCGACGGAACAAGGGCGGGTCACCGATTATCGCGGCTTGATGGCCGGCCACGCAAACCATTCGACCAAGCCAGCAACAGCACACGCAAAAACATTCCGACTCGTAGCGCAACTTCGCGCTCACGTGGACCAAACTCGCAGCGTCAGTCGATATTGAACGACTGCAGGGTGACGGGTACGGTGCCCGTCGGTCCGAAGCCGATATTGTCGAAGTTCGCATCAGTCAAAGAGACGGAGATATCCAGGACGACACCCTGGGTGCCAGCCGCCAGCGAATGATTTACCGTCGAGCAGCGTACCCAACCCGGCGCAGGCAGCGCTACACATGCATCAGTAACGATAACTGTCGGCATTGAAATGGAGCACGACGTGTCACTGAATGTGTACGCGATGATTTGGGCCCTGGCCGGGAAACCCTGGAAAGACGGTTTGATATCGGCATGCATGTCGATATTTTGCAAACTGCTCACCGCAATGCATCCCGTCTTCACCCCCGTTACGGGACTCCCTCCCCTTTGCAAAAAAGCTGATGGTGCAGCAGGAGACCCATCGGCGGAGTCCAAGGCGAACGCACCACCGTTGGCACCCGGATCCAAAGTCCAACCAGCGACGTCTGTATCAAAGTTCGGATTCGCAACAAGATTTGCAGCCGATGTCATGGCGGATGCGAGGCATAGCAAAGCGCTCAAGATCGGTGCCGTTAGCTTCCACAATTTCATCGGGTCGCTCCTTTGTTGCTTCTACACAATTGCGCAGCCGAAGTCTGACCAAAGCGATGCCTCTGATCAAGCTCCCGTGCGAAATCGACACGACCTAGAGTACGACAAAAAAATAGGCAGCGACACCAGTTACGTCAGCTTTGGCGGACGGTTCGAAGACTGCGAAGCAAAGCGTCAATCCGCTGCTCTATGGCGAGTCAGTCGCAGCCGAGGTTCACCCAGAAACGCAGCAACAGCGCGGCGACGAGGGCGCAAGCGGAGCCAAAGGCGAACGCTGCAAATGGCGAAAACCCCTGCCACATCCAGCCAAACAGCACCGACGCAGGCAGCAGGAAAACGCCCGCGACGAGGTTGTACCAACCGAACCCAGTGCCGCTGCGTTCACGCGGCACGAGATCGGCGACCAGCGCCTTTTCGGTCCCTTCCAGCGCTGCCGTGACGACACCGTAGGCAATGAAGGCAAGCCAAAGGGACCAATCCGCCGTGGGGAGCAGTCCGATCCCCAGATAGGCGACGGCATAGGCGAGCCACGCAAAACCAAGCACGCGTGCCCTGCCCCAACGGTCCGACAATGCCGACAACGGCGTCGACAGCAACGCTGCAACCAGCGAGAACAAGGCCCACATCAAGGTCACGCGCGTTGCGCTGGCGCCGAGCTCATTGGCACGCAGCAGCAGGAACATGTTGGACGAATTGCCCAGAGTGAACAGCGCGAGTGCACACAAGTAGCGGCGAAACGGCCTCGGCAGGTCTGCGAACGACCAGCGCACGGGCTCCTTCGTGTGTGATGCGGGCTGCACCGGCTCGGGTACTGTGAATGCCAGTACGAGGACGATTGCGGCGGGCACGATCGCGAGCAGGAAAATCTGGCGCAATTCCACGCCGGCTGTGAGCAGCGCAGCGGCGGCCAAGGGTCCAATCACGGCGCCAAAATTATCCATCGCGCGGTGAAACCCGAATGCGAGCCCGCGTTGTCCGGGCTCCACGCTGAGACTGATCAGCGCATCACGCGGCGCCGAACGCAGGCCTTTACCGAGACGATCGGCGAAGCGACATGCGAGTACGCCCAACCAGCTCGTCGAGAAGCCAATCAGCGGGCGAGCGAAACCGGCCAGCCCATAACCAGCAATAACCCACGCACGCACCTTGCCGCTGCGGTCGGCAAGCACGCCCGCAAACAGTTTCAACAAACTCGAGGCCGCTTCGGCGATACCTTCGATCAGGCCAAGCACCTTCGGCCCCGCCATCAACACCGATGCAAGGTACAGCGGTACCAGCGGATAAATCATGTCGCTGGCGGCGTCGTTGAACAAGCTGATCATCGCGACCAGCCAAACCGTGCGCGGCAGCGCGCGAATGGCGCGGATCAAGCGTCGCGCGCCTTGTTGCGAGCGGCGCGACGCGATGCACGCAATGATTCAAGCTTCTCGCGGAATTTCCCCTCAAGCCCGCGTTCGGTCGGCGTATAGAACGTCGTGTCTGCAAGCGCATCGGGCAGGCATTGCTGATCGAGCGCAATACCGCCTGCTGCATCGTGGTCGTACTGATAGCCCTTGCCGTACCCAAGACCCTGCATGAGCTTGGTCGGTGCATTGCGCAGATGCAGCGGCACGTCGAGCGTGCCGCTATTGCGCACGGCGCTTTTCACATCGTTGAACGCCGCGTAGGCGGCATTGCTCTTCGGCGCAATCGCCAGATATAACGCGAGTTCTGCAAGACCCAGTTCCCCCTCCGGGCTGCCTAGTCGATCATAGGTTTCCCAGGCGTCGAGTGCCATGCGCCACGCGCGCGGATCGGCGAGGCCGATGTCCT
>JBDSPX010000219.1:0-6158 GCA_039930065.1 Dokdonella sp. | reverse complement strand
GTTCATGACGTTCCTCGGTAGTGGGCCGAAGTGGCCTGTCCTCATGAATACGGGATTCGTTCCGAAAGGGGACACGTGCCGAGGAAGAGGCGCGCCGTAACCGGAGAGTTCGTTGTGTTTGCTGGAGGCGCTCGGCCGTCGTACGCGCAAGTCAAGCTGTGAAGCGCGTCCTCGGCAATTGCTCCTACCTTGTGCGGCACAAGGATGGGCGAATGTCGCGTGCGCAGAATGCTCTGAAACGACCTCTCGACTGCCTGTTCCCGACGCAGTTCTCGACCGCGCGTTCCCGACGCGGCTCTACCGCATCCATCCCTGGATGCGTACCGCCTCAATCCTTGATTGCGTTTTTCGGTCCATGCGATCGTACCGCCTTCAGCGAGTTAGCCTTGCTCCCTCTGCAACTCTGCGGCCGTCATCCACCTTCGGCGCGTTCCCCCACTTCGCAGGGGGACAACAACACCAGCGGGGTGCCTGCGCTGCATCTGAGAGCAGATCGGAGAAATTTCAGCTTCAACGACGTACTACTGTCGCAAACCGCGATGGTTGCGCATGCCGCGTTGGCGATAGCGCCGATACAATGTCCGGCAGCATGTCAGGGACACAAAAGCTATTTTGCCGTATCGATTTGACCAGCGGACGACGCACATCCGGTGACGGGAAACGTTATCGGCGCTCAGTGTTCTTGGCTGGATCAGTTTGCAGTCTCAACCGGTGATTTGCTTCGGGTTTCCCCAGAACGGGCGTATGACATTCCCTTTTTTCTTCGCGAGAATCAGAATGATGGTGCTGGCGAGCAGACAGATCGCGACCGCCACGATGGATGCCTCGGGTCCAAAGGCGCCTCCGCTCAAGAGATCGTTGCCTTGGAATTGCACGCCGATAAGGCCCTCGATCTTCGAACCGGAAACCTGGGTCGCGAAGATCCCGCCTTCGGTGAAATTCCAGGCGGCATGCAAGCCAAAGACGAACCACAGGCGTCGAGTCAGCATGTACGCCGCAGCGAGCAGTACGCCGGCCTCCAATGCGATGGCGACAACGCTGATTGCCGAAGCGCCGGGATTGAAAGCATGCATGATGCCGAAGATGAGTGCGGAAATTCCGAGCGCGATCCAGCTGCCAAGACGCTCCTCAAGCAAGCGAAACAGAACGCCGCGCACGAGCGTCTCTTCAACAGCGGCCGTCAGCAACGCTCCAAAGAGCGGGTAAACCCACGTTGATCCTTCGATCAAGCCCGAGTAAGTCCAGATTCCGAGAAGCCACAACACCAGCATGGTTGTCCCGAATAGCGCCGATCCCAAAATCGCGCCGCCGACAAATTCAAGCAACGCACCCTGGGTGCTCAGCTCCGAAACCTTGCGCCGCTCGATACAACGCACATAGTACGCATAACCGCCAAATGTCACGACGATAAGGACCAGACTCAACGCCGCGCCCAGGGGACTGCGGCTGACGATCCCTGCAAACTTCGCGGCCAGTTGCACCAGGGTTAATGGCACGGTTACGAAGAGCACGGCCAGGAAGAATCGCGTCAGCGGATATTGGAGAAATGACCAAAGCTTGCCCGGCCGACGATTGATGCTGAGTAGCGCGCTCATGGTGTCGATTCCTGAAGTTCGTCAAAAAAAGTGCGGCAAGGGACTGGATTTCAATTCCGATGGAGCGTGTTTCATCACTACGGGATTCCGTACGCAAGGGACATTGGCCGACGGAGACGGGTGTGCCGTTCAAGCCGATGACGTATTGAATCGTTGAAAAGGTAGGCCGCTGCGAGTGCGACCTGCCTGGCTGACGATCAGTCCTCGAAGCTGTTCGCGAAAATCGTATCGCCACCGCCCGAGACCGGATAGCAGATGCCCATCTCGGACGTGTTGCCCGCTTGATTCGTCGCGGTGAAGCTGACGAATCCAGTCGACAGGACGTTCGGCAGTGTTACCACGAAGTTGAACACCTGAAGAGCGGTGGCGGTCGTGCCGCCGAGATAGGCGTCAGCGTGTCCGCGACCGTTGGCGCTGCTGCAGTGGTTGGTGAAGTACGCATCCATCCGGTACGTGCCGGGCAAGGAATCGAGTTTCGCGGTGAGCGTCGCGCTGACATTGGTGGCGTTCGACGGAGTACCGGCAGGGATCGCAACCTGGCTGATGAGCGGAAAATTTTGCCCGAGGTTCGCGTGCGGTGCTTGTGCGACATCGATGTCGTTCGCCGTCGGCCCGTCCGCGTCGAGGTCGATGTCAAGACCGTCGCCACCGATGCCGTTGTCGCGGATCTCGTTGCTGCGGATCACGTTCTGTACGCCGCTTGGGATCACGATGCCTCCATTGGCCATGAAGCGGATCGTGTTGCGCAATCCCCAGGCATAGGTCGAGAGCGGCGCGCCAATGACGTTGTACGACGGCGAGCCGGCGAAGCGGATGCCGACGCCGCTGTTCTGCAGGCCGTTGCCATCGACGGTCAAGCCGATGATGTTGCGCTGGATCAGCGTTTCGAACGCGTTGTTGACCACAATGCCGTCCGTGGTGTTGCCGACGATGCGGTTGCTGTCGATCCGGCAATGGTTGCCACTCATCGTGATGCCGTTGTAGTTCGGCGCAGCGGTGTTGCCATTGGCGCTGGTGCCGATCAGGTTGTTGACGATCTGGCAGTGATCCTGTGATCCATCGACGCCGGCCTGGACGTTGATGCCCGAGAGCGTGCTCTTGCTGATCAGATTGCGATCGGCAGGCGACGGGCCGCCGATGATGAAACTACCGTTGTCCAGGGTCGGCGCCACACTGATGCTGTTTGCAAGCGCACCGACGAGGTTGAGGCCATTGCCGAGGATTCCACCGAAGCGGTTGCCCGCCAGCACGTGGCCGTCGCCGCCGGCGAGGAACACCGGCTGCAGGAATCCACCCATCGCGACGCCGCGCAGGGTCAGCGACGCATCGGCATTCGCTGGCACGTTGAATGCGGCGGCGAGGGAGCCGCTCGCCGGCATCACCACTACGCACAAGGTTGCGAGGAACGCATCGTCATCGGTGTTGGCGACCCATCCCGGTTGCGAGGTGCCGTCGATCTGCATTGGCGTTGTCACTTTGGGCAGCATCGTGTTGAGCGCGATCACGCGAGGGCATGCGCCGGGCATCGCGAAGTTGATGATGCCGAGGTTGGGATCTTGGTTGGCCTTGGTTATCGCGTCCCTCAACGAGCCGGTGCCGCTGTCGGCGGTCGTCGTCACTGTGTAGGTTTGCGCACTCTGATACGGCGATTCGTACGCGCCACGATCCGGCAGCTGCCCCTGCCAGCGAGTTTTACCGTCGAGGTCGAAGGCCGACAACCCGCCGGGAACGGACGGCGTGCCCGAGTTCACCGAGGTCGACGAGGAGGTCAGATGATAGTCGCCGGCGGATGAATTCGCCCACTGGGGATTGTCGTGCAACGCGACCACATCTTGTCCATTGCCGCCGTGGCGGTTCAAAGCGAAATAGGTGCTGTAGGCGGTGTTGACCGTGTCCATGAAACTGTCGATCGCCGAGGTCTGGATATCCGACCAGATAATGCTGTTGTTGAGAGTGGCGGTACCGCCTCCACCGTTCGAGATCTTCAGGCACATCGTCTTGTTAGATGGCAGTGCGATCGTCGTGTTTTGCAGCAGGATCGTTCCGCCTTCGAGGAGATCGGGCGCAAATGCACACGCGCCACTCGGCATTCCGGACGGCAGCTTGTCCATCAACACGTTGTCGAGTCGCACCGATCCCCCGCCCGCCACATTCAACGCGATCGGATTCATTCCCGACGGCACGCCCGTCACGTGCGTGCGCGTCAGATTAATGTGGCCTTCCTCGCCCCAGTCACCCGCCCAGATCGACAGGTTCGATGCGTTCAGCAGTGAAAGGCCGTCGGTCGCAAACGAAGACACGGGCCTGCCGGTGGTCTGAGCGATGTTTACGCCGTAGCCGCCGAAATCGAGGATGGTGTCGGATGCCTTCACGTTCGCGGGCCGGGTGTTGCATGCCGCGTCGTAACCGCCAAGTAATGTCGTCGGGGCGGGGAAAGCTGCCGAGAGACCTGGAACCGAGTAGGTCCCGCTGGCAATCCGGATCGTCACTGCCTCATTGGCAACTTGCGCCACGAACAATGCCGACTGCAGCGACTGTGACGAGCTTGCGCACAGGGTCAGCGCGTGGGCCGGTGCCGCGGCGAGTGCGCAAGCGCCGATAACCAGCACGGTGAAACTGCGGGCGACTGTGTTCCAGGTGCGCACGCCGGAGCGTGCTGCATGGCTCGGCTGAATCTGCTGCCGGTTGATATCGAAAGCAGGGCGGGTACGCGTGCAGTAGGTCATGACGTTCCTCGGGTAGTTGTTCGATTGGGGCTGTCCCTCATCAGTACGGGATTCGCTCCGAAAGGGGACACGGGGGCACAAACAAGTGGGTCGCAGTACACTGCGTACGGTTTCCCAGAGAGGCTGAAGATGGTTTTTCGTGAATCTCATTCGATCGGACGCTATCAACCGCGCGTGGGCGATTTCGGTGTCGGTGCGACATGACCCTTTCGACGCCGCTCGACCCGCGCCGCTGGAAGCGCCTGCGCGATTTGCTCGATCGCGCGCTCGATCTCGAATCGGCCGAACGCTCGCCGTTCGTCGCCTCTTTGCAGGGAGAGGATGCCGAGCTCCGGTTCGACTTGGCGCGTCTGCTGGCCGAGAACGCACGTAACGAAAATGAGCGGTCGTTTGATCCGGTTGAGCTCGCCGCGGCTCTGCTTGTGGATCCGCACGAGGCTGTCGACGCCGAAGATCAGGCGCGCGTTGGCGAGCACATCGGTGCGTTCCGCCTGCTGCGCCTGATCGGGACCGGTGGCATGGGTGCGGTGTATCTGGCCGAGCGCAAAGTCGACAATTTTGCACACCGCGTCGCGTTGAAGGTTATTCGTGGAGAGGGTGTGTCAAGCGCGGCGCGTGAGCGCTTCGAGCGCGAGCGCCAGATCCTTGCGAACCTCGTGCATCCGAACATCGGCATCCTGTTCGAAGGCGGCCAGACCGACGACGGCCAGCCTTACTACACGATGGAGTACGTCGAAGGCGTCGCGATCACTGAGTACTGCCGTGACCACAGCCTCGACGTCGAACAGCGCGTGCGATTGTTGATCGATGTGGCGAGTGCGCTGTCGCACGCGCACCAGAACCTGGTTGTCCATCGCGATATCAAGCCATCCAACATCCTCGTCACTTCGCAAGGTCGCGCCAAGTTGCTCGACTTCGGCATCGCCAAACGCGTCGGCGGCAACGACGACTCCGCAACGCAGGGTGCATTCGGCCCGATGACGCCCGAGTACGCAGCACCCGAGCAATTTCGCAATGCGCCGATCACCGTGGCCACCGATGTCTATCAGCTCGGTGTGTTGTGCTTTCGAGTGCTCACTGGAAGTCGCCCATATCGTGCGGACACGAGCGATGGCGCCGCGTGGGCGCGTGCCGTCACCACCGCCGAACCGACCCTGATGCCGCGTGCGCTCGATGCATCGGATGCGAGCCGGGCATGGAAGCAGCCGACGAATGTGTCGCGCGTGAAACGGCAGCTCAGCGGCGATCTCGATGCGGTTGTGCGCAAGATGCTCGCGAAAGATCCGCAGCTTCGCTACCAGTCAATGGATGCGCTGATTGCCGATTTGCGCGCGTTTCTGTCAGGCCGACCGGTATCGGCACAGCGTGCCGGTGCGCTTTATTTCGCGCGCCGTTTCATCGCACGCCGCCCGCTTGCCGTCGCAACCGCGTTCGTCACCGCACTCGCTCTGATCACCGCAACCACGATCAGTATCCTCGCCGCACGACGCGCCGAGCAGGAAGCGCACCGCGCCGAAGTCACCAACAGATTTCTGATCTCCGCGTTCGATCTCACCGACCGCTTCAGCAGCAACAACCGCGGTGATTCGACCCTGGCCGACGTGCTCGAACGCGCCGTCGTGCAGGCCGGTACGCAATTGAAGGACGAACCGGACCTGCGCGCCGAAGTCCTCACGCAACTGAGTCGCGGCCTGCAGAACCGCGGCAAGCTCGCCGCCGCGCTGGCGGCTGCGCGCGAGGCGCATGAAATCCGTTTTGCCGGCACAAGCGCGGCCTCGGCGGCGGAACGCGCCGCGTCGTCGCAACAACTTGCGAGTGTCGAGATCGAGAACGGCAA
>JBDSPX010000218.1:0-3463 GCA_039930065.1 Dokdonella sp. | reverse complement strand
ACGCACTCTCCGGCGAAGTCAGCAGCCGCGAAGAGTTGATCGACGAACTGCGTCTCGCCCAGACCAACGGCCTGCTTTCAAGCCACACGCTGGCCATGATCGAGGGCGCGATCCGGGTTACCGACTTGACCGTCGGCGACATCATGGTTCCCCGATCCGAGATGGTTTCGATCGCCGCCGACGCCTCGTTGAGCAGCGTTCTGGAAACCGTCATCGAATCCGGCCATTCACGTTTTCCTGTGCATGCAGACGATCGCGACGAGATCATCGGCATCCTGCTGGCCAAGGACATGCTGCGTTGCTTCGCCGAAAAAGGCGGCGACGACATTCGTGCGCTGCTGCGCCCAGTCGCCCTGATCCCCGAATCCAAGCGCCTGAATATCCTGCTCAAGGAGTTTCGTCTTTCGCATCACCACATGGCCGTCGTTGTTGATGAATACGGCGGTGTCGTTGGTTTGGTCACGATCGAGGACGTGCTTGAGCAAATCGTTGGCGACATAGATGACGAGCATGATGAGGAAGAAACACCGAACCTGATCCAGCCGCAAGCCGACGGACGTTTTCTGGTCAATGCGATGACCTCGATCGAAAATTTCAACGATCGTTTCGAATCGCGTTTTGACGTCGAGGAATACGACACGATCGGAGCGATGATTACCGCCGAGTTTGGCCATCTTCCGCAGCCCGGCGAAGAGACTCTGTTGGCGGGATTCCTGTTTCGCGTGACCAAGGGTGACAGTCGTCGATTGCTGCAACTCGCCGTGCGGATTCAGGAGGCGTGATTCGCGCCGCCTTGTATTTTCTCGCGCTCGGCATGGCGCTGATGGGCTTCGCTCGCCCTGCCATAGCCCAGGCTGGCTCTGACGAAACGCCGGTCAAGCCTGCACTGGAAGTCAGTCTGTTGACGGTTGGACCCGGCGAAATCTACTGGCAACGATTTGGCCACAACGCCATCGTCATCCACGATCCGTCCAGCGGCGAAAACGTCAGCTACAACTACGGCATGTTCGATTTCGAAGAAGATGATTTCCTCGTCAACTTCATACGCGGCCGCATGACCTACCAGATCACCGCGGAAAACCCGGACGACGAGATTGCCTATTACAGCAGCGAAGGACGCTCCGTCACACGCCAGGATCTGCGCCTTTCCGCAGCTCAGGCCGACGCGCTGAAATCGTATCTCGATACCAACCTGCTGCCCGAGAACCGTCACTATCGTTACGACTATTTCACTTCCAATTGCTCGACTCGCGTGCGTGACGCGCTCGATTTGGTGCTTGGCGGCGCATTGAAATTGCAGATGACCTCGCCGTCGCGCGGTTTCACTTACCGCCTGATGGCTGATTCGCTGACCGCGCCCGATCCCTCGCTCATGGCGGTCATCGACATCGGCCTTGGACCGTTTGCTGACCAGCGTTTGTCCTACTGGAAGGATAGTTTCGTACCGATGCAATTGATGGCGCATATGCGCGAAATGAAGATCAAGGATGCGAATGGCAGCGAACAGCCGTTGGTCAAATCCGAAAAAGTGCTGGCGAACTCACGCCTGCCTGCACCGCCCGCGCTGCCCCCCGATCTGCGCTGGCCGTTCTTCGGCATCGGCTTGGGACTCGCCGCGTTGATGCTCTGGCTGTCTTCGCAACGCGAGTCCGTGTTCGCGCGCCGCAGCTTTTCGTTGCTCGCCTTGGCGTTTTCGCTGACCTGCGGGTTGATCGGCCTGGTTCTGCTTGGGTTGTGGGGATTCACCGAACACCAGTCCGCATGGCGCAACGAGAACCTGCTGATCTTCAGCCCGCTGTGCTTGCTTATGCTGCCGACCTGGTGGTGTGCAGCACAATTGACGCCCAAGATATCGCGCTTCGCGAGCAGCATCGCCGTCATTATTGCCGTGCTGGCAGGCTTCGGCTTGTTCAGCAAGATCCTCACCTCGTTTCCACAAGCGAACCTGCCTTGGATTCTGCTGCTGCTGCCGACGCATCTTGTGCTCGCCAACCTGGCGGCGCGCTGGCGCGGCAGCCAAGCGTTCGCCTGATCGCAGCCGGTCAGCGGGCGAGGCAAAGGTCTTTTTTTCGTAGGAGCCCGTTCACGGGCGAGCTTCTCGTCATGATCACGGCAATCGCTTGCCCCTGAACGGGCTCCTTGTATCTCGCGGTTTTGCATCGTTGTAGGAAGCGGCTTCAGCCGCTTGCCTCCGATCGGGCGCGATGCTCCTCGCCAATCCGGCGCAAGAAGCATCGGGCATGAATGCCTCTCCTACAGAAGCCGAGCGAGTGACGCGGGTTGCTACGACTCGCTCGCGTGCTTGCAATGTCGCGTCGTGCGACGCGTCAACTTGATAGTTCGGCGGGAAGCCGCACCTTGATTTGCAGACCTCCAATTCGGAACCGCACTGCTGATGAGCACACAACTACGTATCGATTTCGTTTCCGATGTCTCGTGCCCATGGTGCGCGATCGGCCTCAAGGCGCTCGAACAGGCCATCGAACGGCTCGGCGATGAAATCACAGTCGATCTGCACTTCCAGCCGTTCGAATTGAATCCGCAGATGCCTGCCGAAGGTGAGGATACCGGCGAACATCTGGCGCGCAAGTACGGCTCAACCGCCGCACAATTGACCGCCAACCGCGAAGCGATTCGCGCACGCGGGGCCGAGCTCGGTTTCACCTTCAACCAGCGCGATCGCATCTACAACACCTTCGATGCACATCGGCTGCTGCATTGGGCAGCGATAGAAGGCCCGGACAAGGAGCTCGCCCTCAAGCATGCCTTGCTGCGCGCGTATTTCACCGACGGTGTTGACGTCTCCTCACGCGGCGAACTCGCGCGCATTGCCGCTGACGTCGGTCTCGACCACGAGCGCGCGGCTCAGATTCTCGAAACCAACGCGTTTGCGCAGGAAGTTCGCGATCAGGAGCAGCACTACACCGGCAACGGCATCCACTCGGTTCCGGCCGTAATCATCAACAACCAGCATCTGATTTCAGGCGGCCAGCCGGTTGAAGTCTTTGAAAGTGCCTTGCGTCGGATATCAGCACAGACCTGAGCCTTACCTCACTCAGCTGCCTGAAACGAAAACACCCGGCAATGCCGGGTGTTTTTCATTTGACGATCAATTCTTCTTGTTGTCGTCCGGCTTTTTGCTTTCAGGTTTTGGCGCACCGGGCTTTTGCTGGCCGAGTGGTCCCTCCTTGATCATCTCAAGTCCCTCCTCCGGAGTCGCCTGACGCACAGGCTGCATGCCACCTGCATTGATGCCGTTCTCGTTCCAGGCAAAACGCAGGTTGCTGCGGAAGATCCTGACCGGCTGAAGCAGCTTGTCGTTGGTGAGCTCGCCATACTTTCCGTAGAGCTTTTTCTGGCTGTTCGCGATGGTGTAGAGACCATCGCCTGCGATCGTGCTCGTCGTCGGAATATCAAACGCCGGGTTCGCCACATCAAGCGGCATCATCTTGTTGATGCCCTT
>JBDSPX010000217.1:0-9043 GCA_039930065.1 Dokdonella sp. | reverse complement strand
TCTGACCCCGGAAGCCTTTCGCAATGCGATGCGCATCGTCGCCGCGACCGCCGGTTCGACTAACGCCGTGCTGCATTTGTTGGCGATCGCGCATGAGGCCGGCGTGCCATTGACGATCGAGGATTTCGAGACCGCCGCGGTGTCGACGCCGGTCATCACCGACCTGATGCCCGGTGGTCGCTACACCGCCATTGAAATGACCGAAGCGGGCGGCATGGCCGTGGTTGCGCGTGAACTGCGTGTGGCAGGCTTGCTCGAAGATGCCCCGACCGTCACCGGAAAGTCATTCTTCGCGGAGATTGAAGCTTCAGCCGAAGCGCCGGCCGGACAGGAAGTCATCCATCCAGTCTCGCGCGCGTTCAAGCCTCGCGGCGGTTTTTCAATTCTCTACGGCAATCTCTCGCCGGAGGGCTGCATTCTCAAACTTTCGGGAACTAGCCCGGTGTTGTTTGAAGGAAGCGCACGCGTCTTTGAAAGCGAGGAGGAATGCTTCCACGCCGTGCAGTCTGGAAAAATCAACGCGGGCGACGTCATCGTCATCCGCAATGAAGGTCCCGCTGGTGGCCCCGGCATGCGCGAAATGCTTGCCGTCACCGCGGCCCTGGTTGGTCGCGGCATGGGCGATCAGGTCGCCCTGATGACCGACGGCCGCTTCAGCGGCGCGAGCTACGGTTTTGTCGTTGGCCATGTCGCGCCAGAAGCGGCGCGTGGTGGAGCGATTGGTCTGCTCAAGGATGGCGATCGAATCGTCATCGATGCGGCGCGGCGGGTCATCGAAACAGATGCCGATCTCGAATCGCGTCAGGCCAATTGGATCGCACCTGCGCCAAAAGTCACTCGTGGTGTTCTTGCCAAATACGCGACTTTGGTCGGCTCAGCCGCCAAGGGTGCCGTCACGTCACCCTGATCTTTTCGTCTCGTTTTCTTTCATTCACTGGAGTCCCGCCGCATGTCCGCAACCGTCACCACCGAAGCTCTCAAGAATGCTCGCATTGCCGTGCTTGGCTATGGCAGCCAAGGCCGATCGCACGTTCTCAACTTGCGTGACTCCGGTCTCGATGTCGTCGTCGGCCTGCGCCCCGGTGGACCGACCGCCCTCAAGGCCAAGGCCGACGGCGTCACCGTGTTGTCTCCCGAGGAGGCGGTAAAGGGTGCGGATCTGGTGGCCGTGCTGACACCCGATATGGTCCAGCCGCAGCTCTACACCGACGTCATCGAACCGAACATCAAGGCCGGCGCTGCGCTGTTGTTCGCGCACGGATTCAACGTGCACTTCAAGACCATTGTTCCGCGCAGCGACATCGACGTGATCCTCGTTGCACCGAAGGGTCCGGGCCATCTCGTGCGTACCGAATTCGAAATCGGCCGCGGTGTGCCATGCCTCTATGCCACGTTCCAGGACATCAGCGGCAAGGCGACCGAGCTCGCCAAAGCCTATGCGGCTGGGCTGGGCGGTGCGCGTGCCTTGTTGATTGAAACCGATTTCAAGGAAGAGACCGAGACGGATTTGTTCGGTGAGCAAGCGGTACTTTGCGGTGGCGCGAGCGAACTCGTGCTCAAGGGTTTCGAGACGCTCGTCGAGGCCGGCTATCGGCCCGAGATCGCCTACTACGAAGTCCTTCACGAACTGAAGCTGATCGTCGATCTGCTCTATCAGGGCGGCATTACCAAGATGCTCACCTATGTCTCGGAAACCGCCCAGTACGGTGACTATGTCAGCGGCCCTCGCATCATCGATGCAGGAACCAAGGAGCGTATGAAAACGATCCTGACCGAAATTCAGGACGGTACTTTCGCGAAAAACTGGACCGCGGAATACAAAGCTGGGCTGCCGAACTACAAGCGCCTGAAGCAAGCCGATCTCGATCACCCGATCGAGAAAGTCGGAGCCGAATTGCGCAAGAAAATGACCTGGCTCAACGAACCGGCCTGATCGGTTGCGAGTTGGATTTCAAGAAAATCTGATCAACTTCCGTTCGTGGTGAGCCGAGCCTGTCCTGAGCTTGTCGAAGGAAACCATGAGCGGAAGTTGCCGCGATTGCTCACCAAGTTGGAGCCGTCCTTAGACAGGCTCAGGACGAACGGTTGAGGGTAATCAGACTTTCAATGAGCGAATTACCGGAGATGCACCCATGAATGCGATGTTGCAGGAACGATCCGAAACCATGAACGAAACCGAAAGGCACCCGCTTGCCGGTGCGCGCATGAGCGGTGCGGATATCGTTGTGCAGGTTCTGGCCGACGAAGGCGTAGGGGTGATTTTCGGGTATTCAGGAGGCGCCATCCTGCCGGTCTACGACGCCGTGTTCCGCTTCAATCGGGAGCATCTGAATGCCGATGGCAGCGAACCGCTGCCTTTGATCGTTCCGGCCAATGAGCAGGGCGCGGGCTTCATGGCGCAAGGCTATGCGCGCGCGTCGGGCAAGGTTGGAGTCGCTCTCGTTACCTCTGGCCCCGGCGCTACCAACACGGTCACGCCGGTCCGCGATGCTATGGCCGATTCAATTCCGATTGTCGTCATTTGTGGCCAGGTGCCCACCGCGGCGATCGGCACCGATGCATTTCAGGAAGCACCGATCAGCAGCATCATGGGCTCCTGCGCGAAGCACGTGATGCTGGTCACTGATGCGAACCAGCTTGAGGCAACCTTGCGCACCGCTTTTGAGATCGCACGCAGCGGTCGACCGGGTCCCGTCGTCGTTGATATTCCGAAAGATGTGCAGAATGCCGAATTGGTTTTCTCGGGATCGAGCTGCCTGCCGATCTCGGGCTATCGCACACGGCTGCGCGCGGTCACGAGTTCACGCCTTGAAGTCAAGGAAGCCGCGGCATTTCTGAATGCATTGAGCAAGGCGCGTCGACCGCTGCTGTATGTTGGCGGTGGCGTCATCGCTGGCGAGGCGACGCGCGCATTGCGTGAGTTTTCCAAAGCCTTTGGCATTCCGGTGACGACAACACTGATGGGACTCGGTGCCAGCGACACGACTGAAGCATTGTCGCTGCACATGCTTGGTATGCATGGCACGGCTTATGCGAACTATGCCGTCGTCGATTGCGATTTTCTTGTTGCCGTCGGAGCACGCTTCGATGATCGCGTTGCCGGCGTGCCAAAGCAGTTTGCCGAGCAAGCGCGCTTCATCGCCCATTTTGATATCGATCCGGCGGAGATCGACAAGGTCAAGTGCGTAGACTGGCACCATCTCGGCGATCTTTCCGAGGCACTAGACGCGATCCGCAAACAGGCCGTCCAAATCGGCTTCGATCCGAACGGGCAGGGCACGTATGCCGATTGGCATACGCATATTGCAGAGCTGAAGAAAACGCATGCATTGAACTACGATCGCAACAGCGCGCTGATACAGCCGTATGCAGTGATTGAAGAAATCAACCGCATCACGCGGGGCAATGCGATTGTCTGCACCGGTGTCGGTCAGCATCAGATGTGGGCTGCGCAGTATTTTGACTTTACCGAGCCGCGACGCTGGCTGACGTCAGGTTCAATGGGCACGATGGGCTTCGGTCTTCCGGCAGCGATTGGCGCTCAGTTCGCGAGGCGCGATTTGACCGTCATCGATATTGATGGTGACGCCAGCATTCGGATGAATATCGGCGAACTCGAAACCGTGACTACGTATAACTTGCCGATCAAAGTCGTCGTGCTCAACAACTGTGGCGACGGCATGGTCAGGCAGTGGCAGAAACTCTTCTTCAAGGGCCGTTTTTCTGCGACTGACAAGAGCCTGCACAAGAAGGATTTCATCAAGGCCGCCGAGGCGGATGGCTTTCCATATGCCGTGCGACTTGATCGGGTCGAAGACCTGTCACGCGTGATCGCCGAATTCATCGCCTTCGATGGCCCGGCTTTTCTCGAAGTGATGATTGACCCGGATGCCTGCGTCTACCCTATGGTTGGCCCAGGTGCGAGCTACGCGCAGATGATCACGGGCGAACACATTGCCTCACGCGATGCCGCCATTGCCGAGGAATCCGGCCCCGTGGAGATGTTCTGATGCGCCATATCATTTCGATGCTGCTGCAAAACGAAGCCGGTGCGCTCGCTCGTGTCGCCGGCATGTTTTCAGCGCGTGGCTACAATATCGATTCGCTGACTGTGGCCGCGACGCACGATCCGCAAGTCTCGCGACTGACCATGGTGACCTTCGGCGATGACGCGGTCATTGCGCAGATCATCAAGCAATCGCGCAAATACATCGACGTACTCGAAATTGCCGATCTGACCAGCAGCGATCATCTTGAATGCGAACTGCTCGTCGTCAAGGTCGCGGCGACGGCGACCAACGCGGCATCGATCGCGCGCTTCACCGAACTCAACTTCGGCATCATTCTCGATGAGAGCGACTCGACCCGCGTACTCCAGTTCACCGGTCGCGGCTCACACATCAGCGCTGTTCTGGCCGAACTCACCGGCATCACGAAAATTCTCGAGCTTGCACGCAGCGGCACCGCGGCAATCGAGCGTGGATCCAGCGTTCTGGGTTTGGCCGAACCTGCATTGGTACTTTGACGATTCCAGCTGCCCAGACGAGAACAGATTGAACTGGAAGAACCACCTCTACTTCCCGCCCGTCGTCCCTGCGGAGGCAGGGACCCAGTGCCTCATTTTTAATGCTCTCCGATTCCCAGGGCAACGAATGGGACTGCGTGCGTGAGGGTTCACAAGCATCGGCAACAACGCCAAATTCGCCGGCTCCCTGCCTTGCAGGGATGACGGGCGGTTTGAATGCTGCGCTTGGCACGTTTTCGAGACCTTCTACGAGTGAAATCCAATGAGAAAGTAATGTAATCAAGACTCAGTGCCTTCTCGGCGGCGCCAATAACTCGAAGTAGTCAGGGCCGGAGAGATAGGCTCGGCGGATTCTGATTGACCAGCATGATTCGCAGAAGGTGCTTGGCAATGGTGCTTGCGCCTATTTGATTACCTCAGGCATCGCACCGAGTCGGACCATGCGGTCGCTTCGCTGATGATTGCGGATGATCTTCAGGGTGACCGTATTGCCCGCTTCCTTTTTGAGCAACTCCTGGAATTGTCCGCGATCGATAATCGGCGTCCCGTTGACAGCTATCACGTAATCACCCGCCAACAGATTGGCTTCGGAAGCGGGCGTTTTTCCAACCACGGAGCCGATCTGCACGCCGCCGTCCACTTCAAGGGTTGTCCGTTCTTTTGCCGTCAAATTGCGAAAGGTCGCGCCAAACAACAGCTTGAAGCGCACGTAGTAGGCGGCAAGAAGTTGCTCGGGCGAGTTCTGGTTCACATCGGCAGGATGATCGCGGTACAGCCACACCTGATCGGCGCCAATGGTTTTGCCGAGTTCGATGGCATCGCGCACCGACGTTTCGTCGTCCACCGCGTAATGTCCGTTGCCAATGCGCACAAATCCCTTTGAGGCCAATTCGCGCTGGTCACCGCGTTCATTCTTTCCTTCGGTCACGACAGGTTGTAAAGGAGCTGCTGCTGCGCGAAGCGCATTGATATATTCGGGGCCTCGTTCGATGCTCGGCTCGTAATGCGAATCTTCGGTGACTTGCGGTGGCGCTTCTGGCACATCGACAGGTTGCTCAATCCGTGTCGTCACCGAGCCGCATGCTTCGAGCAGGAACAAAATCATCAGGAAAAAAATTGGGCGCGCTATTGGGTTCTTCATCGTGGCAGCATACCGCCAATAGTCGTCGCACGGTGCGCAACGCTTCGCAAACGCGCGCTTGCGTACTGCGGTGACCTTGTTGAAGATCGGTCAATGTCGAATTCTGAAACATCCAATCTTCGCGGGATCCTCTTCATGCTTGGCGCGGTCGTCGCGTTTTCGCTGATGGATGTCTGCCTCAAGCTGCTTTCACCGCACTATCCGGCCATGCAAGTTGCCGCGCTGCGTGGATTGACCTCGTTGCCGTTGGTGTTGCTCTGGATTGCCTTTACCGGCGGATTTGCGCGGGTTCGCTCGCGGCTATGGCATTTGCATCTGCTACGCGGCGTGCTCGCCGTGCTGATGCTGTCATCATTTGCATTCGCCCTGCGTGACTTGCCGCTCGCTGAAGCGTATTCGCTGTTCTTTGTGGCGCCATTGCTGGTTACCGCGTTGGCTGTACCGCTCTTGGGCGAGCGTGTCGGTTGGCGGCGCTGGGTGGCGATCTTGATCGGGCTTGCAGGTGTGCTCGTTGTCCTTCGACCTGATGCGGCGCGCATGTCCAATCTCGGCAGCGTAGCGGTGCTTGTTGCGGCCGTAAGCTACGCGTTGTCTGCCATAACCGTTCGTGTGCTCGGGAGAACCGAATCGACCCAGAGTATGGTGTTCTGGATGATCAGTTTGCTGACGCTTTTTGCGGTTGCATCAGCCTGGAACCATTGGGTCCACGTACGCTTTGAGGACTGGCCGATTTTGCTGACCCTCGCAATCAGCGGCGCGCTTGGCCAGTACGCAATCACCGAAGCCTTCAAGCACAGCGACGCATCAATCGTCGCCCCGTTCGACTACACCGCGCTGATCTGGGGTATCGGTTTCGATTGGTTGATCTGGCACACGACGCCAGATCGCATGATGCTGTTTGGCGCATCCATCATCGTCGCGAGCGGTCTCTATCTGATTCGTCGCGATCGCGCGATCGCCTGAACCAATTCGCTTCATGCATTCATGTCCATTGAGCTTTGCTGAACGGCATATGCGCTGAAGTGCGCTTGTTTATTTTATATGCATTCGCAGCTTGGCAAGCTGGAGGCAACTGAAACGACTCGCAGTTTCAGCAACCCCAACAGGAGATTAAACCCATGAACGAAGATCGAATCCAAGGCAAGTGGAAGCAACTCAAGGGCAGTATCCAGGAAAAGTGGGGCAAGCTCACCAACGATGACCTTGACGTCGCCGAAGGCAATACAAAATACCTTGCCGGCAAGATCCAGGAGCGTTACGGCATTGCAAAGGACGAAGCCGAGAAGGCCGTCGACGAGTACAACCGCTCGCTCTGATTCGCGTTGCTGGTTTGACGAAAAACCCCGCTTGAGGCGGGGTTTTTCTTTTCTGAGGTCGACTTGCCGAGCAGCGTTCGCTCGTGAACGGGCTCCTACACGAGCCCGATGTGCGCCACGCCAAGGCCTTCGTAGGAGCCCCTTCAGGGGCGAGCATCTTCCGCAACGCGCCGAGCAGAGCTCGCCTGTGAACAGGCTACTACAACGATGCCCTCGTCGACGGACGGCCAATGCTTTGGGGTCAGGCTAGTCGTTAATTTGTCTTGATAGTGCTTTCTGCAGCCAATGAAAACCGATGTGCTCCTGTTCGAGCCGCAGATTTTTGGCGGTATGGTTGTTGCGCAGATCATCATACAGCGCGCTTTCGTCGGCAGTCAGCCTTGAAAGCTCGGCCGTTGATGGTTTGACCTCGTTGCCCCAGAACGCGACATGTGCGTCGAGCGTTCCACGATCCATCAGGAACGATTCGACATGTTCAAAGCCAGCACGCAACTGATCGAGGATGGCGAAACCGTGCGTATCGATATCGCCCCAATAGTGGATTGCGCAATCATTGAGCCATCGGCAACTGGCCAGTGCCTCCCAACCATAGCCTGAACCGAAAATCACGATGGATTTCGCAACGCGCGGAAAGGCAAGGAAGTTGGTTTCGTTCTCGGTAATGAAGACATGCCGTATCGGCAGTTGGAGACGATTGAAGCTGTCGGAATCGAGGGTGATGTCTGGGCAATCGGTATTGGCGATCAACGAAATCGCTGAGTCGAGTGAACGAAAGCGGATGCGCGAGGTTTTTTCGAGA
This sequence comes from Dokdonella sp., assembly GCA_039930065.1. Taxonomy (GTDB): domain Bacteria; phylum Pseudomonadota; class Gammaproteobacteria; order Xanthomonadales; family Rhodanobacteraceae; genus Dokdonella. The sequence continues at coordinate 1,262 of JBDSPX010000217.1, read as the reverse complement.
AATCCATAGCGGGTAGCGAACTGGCTGACGCCGGTTCTCGATGGATCGATCGCGTCATCCGGTAGGGCAAGATCGAGCAATTCAGACAACACGCCGCGATGGCTCTCGATGAATTTGCTGTGGATTCCTGGCAGATCGACCTGGCGCAAATGGATGGCCGGTCGAGGGTGTGCAATGAGCCAGCCAATCACGGCGAGCAGCTTTGACCAATCTTCCGCAAGCGCCAAAACTTGCAGAGGACGTCTTGTGAGCCATGGCACCAAAGCAGGTTGCTTGTTGCGGGTATTAACGAGAAGTTCGCCAAAGCGATCCGAATCACGATGTTTGCCGATCCAATTCAGTGCATCGTCAAGCGAGTCGACCCAGACGGTTGCCGGTAGACGCTGCATACCCTGCACGCGGTGGCGTACTTCCTGCCATTCGATGCGCAAATGGCTTGCTTGCGACATTTCGCCAACCCAGGTGCGAACTGTATCGAAGCGTTCGGCGATGTCGTTCGTCGTTGGTGATTTCAATATCAGCCGCAACGGAAAACGCGAATCGCCGCTGACCAAGTCGCGCAGCAATTCGCCACGATCCCAGAGCCGCTGAACTTGTGCCTTGAGAATCTTGTGCGTCGACCAAGTCACGCTGTCGTCGTCGCCGATGCAGCTGTCTGCCTTGCCTTCTGCTCACGGTATTCCTCGATCGACAAATTGCGTAGTTTCGATGCGCGGCCATCCTCGTTGTGGACAAATCCAACACTCGACACATACGGCTCGATGATGTGGATCTTCTGCAGCGGCGTGACGATCAGCAATTGCAAGTTGAGTTGCTGGAAGAGTTTGAGTCCGTACTGGGCAGATTCATCCGAACCGCGCCCGAAGGCCTCATCGATCACCACAAAGCGGAATGAGCGCGAACGCACTGCGCCCCATTCCAGACCGAATTGGTAAGCCAGACTGGCGGCAAGAATCGTGTAGGCGAGCTTCTCTTTTTGGCCGCCTGATTTGCCGCCGGAGTCGGAATAGTGTTCGTGTTCGGTGTGATCCGAATGCCAGCGTTCACTGGCCGCGAACAGGAACCAGTTGCGTACGTCGGTGACCTTGGCGCTCCAGCGCCGATCCTGCTCGGACAAGCCGTCGCGGCCGCGAAAGCGATCGATGATGGTCTTGACCTGAAGAAACTTGGCTTCTGAATATTGAGCATCGTCGGAGCCCGTGACTGCGCCCTCGGTGCAGGCGCGCAGCTCTTGCTGGAAATCGCGAATCTCTGCATCCGGG
>JBDSPX010000216.1:0-3593 GCA_039930065.1 Dokdonella sp. | reverse complement strand
AAGCCCGCAGGGTGGGCGCAATGGATTGCGCCCAGTTTGGCGTCAGTCCAGGGATGGACTGTCGACAAACCCCGGAGTCACTTCGCGGACTCGTAGGGCAGGAAGCCCGTAGAGCGTCGCTTTGGGGTGGCCTTTCTTTTGGTTACGTTTTCTTTGGCCACGCAAAGAAAAGTGACTCGCTCGCTGGAAGCGAGTGAAAAAAGGCAGGGATGCCGCGCGACGCAGGAGCGTGCTTCAAATGATCAAGAACAAAGGACGACCTGCCACCGAGCTATTAAAAGCCGTGGCGAAAACGAGGTTTGGGTGCCTCGTCCATCTGGCACTCACAACGAAACCCAACCTCGATATGGACGCAAACGGCCGAGGTTACTCAGACCATCCCTAAAACGGAATAAAGGTAAAAGCTTTGGCAATCATCTGCTGACGCCGACGCGCGGCGACGTCACGCGTCCAATACACCAGCAAACCTTCGTGGTCAGTCGATTCAAAACCGGCGGCGCGATCAACCCGCTCGGCCAGTGCATCGTGACAATGCCCGAAAATCGCCGCGAATCGCTCGGAAAAATGCTCGACCGACCAGCGCAACGTGTGCAGATACAAACCACCGGCTTCGCGAACGAGTCCGCGTTGTTCATCGGTCATCCGCCGCAATACACGATCATCGGTACACGCACCTCCACCGAGCAGAATGTCGCCACAATCGGTGAAATGGATATAGCAGGCCACCGAGAAACGTTCGTCCGCCTCGCGATACCAGGCGACAACATGATGCGGAAAATCAGGCACTCTGAGTTTGTACTTGCGTGCGAAAACCGGGTCGGCGAACGCGGGACCGCGGTCGGCTTCATTGATGATGATGAAATCGTCGATGCTGCTCATGCGTGCGGATTCCATCGTCATCAGGGTTGAAGATTGTGTACGCCATGCGGCACATGCCCCGTAGCCACGTGCTGACGTGCCGATTCGACATTGAGCATCGAATCGTCGAAGAAGATATCGGCACCAAACGCCTCCAGGAATGGGCCTTTCGATCGTCCGCCGAGAAACAGCGCTTCGTCGAGTCTAATCCCCCAGTTGCGCAAGGTCAGGATCACGCGCTTGTGGGCGGGAGCGGAACGCGCGGTGACAAGAGCGGTGCGGATTGGCGAATTCTCTATCGGGAACGCCGCCTGGATGCGGTGCAAGGCATCAAGAAAGGTACGGAACGGACCGATTGCGAGCGGCTCGTTGACGCGCTCCCTTTCGTTGCGGTGGAACGCATCGATGCCTTCGTTGTGCGACACGCGCTCGGAATCATCACCGAAAATTACCGCATCGCCATCGAAAGCAATACGCAATTGCGCGAATGAGAGTTCGGGCGCTTTCGACGGCAGAATCGTCGCCGCCGCCACACCGGCGCTCAGCGCGCGACGCACATCATCGACATTGGCCGAAAGGAAAAGGTTGGCTCCGAACGGGTGCGCATAGGCGGCCGTCGGCGCACCGTTGGTAAATGCCGCACGGATGATGTCGAGACCATAGTGCTCGATCGCATTGAAGATGCGCAGTCCGGTATCAGCCGAATTGCGCGACAGCAAGATCACTTCGACCCGCGGCGCTTCCGGCGCCAGAGAATTCAGCCGCAGCAGTTTCTGTACCAGCGGAAAAGCAATTCCCGGTGAGAGCAGCTCATCCTCATGGGCGATCTGGTAGCGCGAATAGGCATCAAGACCTTCGCGCTCGAATAGCTCGTGACTGTCACCCAGATCAAACAGGGCGCGCGAGGAAATCGCGACGACCAGCTTGTCGGTGGTCGTCACGGAAGACGTATCGGAATGGGGAGTTTGGGCGCTCATGCACCAATCTTACAGGCGCCCTAACCTTCAATCATCAAAGCCATCAACGAAGATTGCTTCGGTGGCCAGCAGATAGGCATTCCAAGCGTCGACACGGCCCGTACCCTGTACGGGATTCGGAAAGGTCGTTGCCGGGACCCCACCACAAACCTGCGTCGTCGTGGTCAATGGAATCGCCGTGTCTCGCAGAATCTGCTCGACACGAGCCGGATTGCCGCGCAGCGAGGGATTGGCTGACATGAGCAACGCGACAACGCCCGCTACGTGCGGAGTGGCCATACTGGTGCCACTGATCGTGTTCGTCGCAGAGTCGCTGTTGTTCCAAATTGATGGAACAGAGGAACCGGGGGCGATGACATCGGGCTTGACGCTAGCCTGACCGGCAACCGGGCCACGGCTGGAGAACGACGACATCGTGTCGTTGGAAGCCATTGATCCAATCGTGAAGGACGCATCGTAAATCGCTGGCGCATCAAAGATGGTTGAGCAGGTTGAGCCATCATTTCCGGCCGCGGCAACAAACACGATGCCGCCGGCGACGAGATTTTCGATGGCCTGCTGCACCTCGGTACCCGCGGTGCAGCCCTCGCTGGCCGGACAACCCCAGGAATTGCTGATGACATCGGGAGCCAGGTCCGGGTTCGGGTTGGCACCGCTCAAATCCGTCGGCGCCAGGAAGAATTCAGCACATTCGTTGTATTGCGCAGGCGTTCCGTCACCCGCGTTCATGTTGCGGCAGCCGATCCATGTAGCGCCGGGCGCCACGCCAAACTGATTGCCGGCGCCATCATCGCCAAGCATCGTTCCCATTGTGTGGCTGCCGTGTCCGTTGTCGTCGCACGGAGCAAGACTGTCACCCGCGCAAGTGCCATTGCCGCTGCCATGAATCGCGTCATGCCAGTTGTAGTTGTGGTCCGCACTCACCCCGTTCCAACCACGATATTTGGCCTTGATTGCAGAATGGGTCCAGCGATAGCCGGTGTCCTGGCCTGCAATGACAATGCCCTGGCCATTGAATCCGGCCGCCCAAACTTGCGGCGCTCGAACCTTGTTTACGCCCCAAGCGATAGACAACGGCGAGAGTGCCTCTTCAGCTCCAGACTGACCTTCAGGACCGAGTGGCGCGTCGGGTTGTTTGAAGGAAAATGTTCGATTCGATTCGATCTTGGCGACATCACCCCGCGCGGCCAGCGCATCCATCTGCACAGGCGTCAACGTCGCCTCGATCATGTTGACGATCCAGAACGGTCGATAGCGGATCCCTTGGGCGTCGAGCCAGGAACGCACATCAGCCTGGCTGACCTCGGCCGTGGCACGCAGGGTATCGACGAGATCGCGCCGACGCTGCAGATAGCCCCCATCCGAACGAAGCAGTTGTTTCGGCGCCTTGGCGCCCAGCACGATTAACGTATCAACCGAGCCGTTTGCTTGTGCCGTCGCACGCAAGCCTGGATCCACCTCGGCGGCGTGCACAGCAGAAAAAGCGGACGCACAAGCGAGCGCCAGCGGCGCGTAACGCAAAAAACCAGCGGTCATCGGGCAACTCCGTCGGAAGCCCATCCCCTGGGCTAGTAAAGGACCGCCGTGTGGCGACCCAACACTCGACTCTAAGGGAATCGAAGCGGCATTCCTAGACGGTGAACTGCTCGTTGAGGATGCGCTCTTCGAGATTGTGCTCGGGATCAAACAAAAGCGTCATCGTATGCTCGGTCGATTCCCGGATGCGCACCTCGACGATATCGCGGACTTCGGTGGAAT
>JBDSPX010000215.1:0-7377 GCA_039930065.1 Dokdonella sp. | reverse complement strand
CTGATTCTGTTCACCTGTCCGGACGGCAAGGCCTTCGCGCGCAAGCAAGTCAACGATGCCGGCACTCCACAGGCGCCCCTGTTTGAACTCGATGATCATCGCTACGGCTATCGCGAAGGCATGCGCCTGAATGCGGCTGGCAAGCACGAAGTTTTTGTCCGCCGCAACAGTGAGCAACCCGAGCAAAGCGCAACGGTCGAGTCGATAGCGGGACTCGTCGTCGACGCCGGATTTGACCGCTTCATCGTCACCCAATGGGATGCCTTGGTGTCCGGCCAGGAGCAGAAGGTCGAGTTCCTGTTGCCGAGTCGCTTGCGCAGCTACGCTTTTCTACTGAAACCCATCGGCTCCGATCAGATCGAAGGCACGCCCGTGCAACGTTTTCGCCTCGAACTGGATTCCTGGTTCGGTTTTGCCCTGCCCGCGATCGACATTGCCTACGCCAGTGACAGCAAGGCCATCCGCGAGTACAGCGGCGTCTCCAATATCCGCGACAACGACGGCAAAAACCTCAAGGTGCGCATCGAATTTCCGCCGACCGCGAGATCGGAGAATGCCGATCTCAAGTCGCTGACTGATGCCCAAAGCGCCCGCCTTGACGGCCAGTGCAAGCTTTGATCTCGAGGCCGATATCATGTCTACTCCGACCCTAGCCCACTTGATGGAAGACGCGCATGACCGCTGTGTATCTCTGGATCAATGCCGTGCTCTACGCCCTGCTCGCGCTGTGGTGCACGCTCATGCCTGCCGCGACTTCGCAGTCGATCGGCTTTATCCAAATGTCACATTCGGGCCAGTCCGAGTACGCCGTGATCTATGGCGGCATGCAGTTCGGATTCGCGTTCCTGTTCGGCTGGGCCGCGCTCAGCGGAAATCATCGATTCGGCCTGATCTTTTCGCTCGCCATTTACGTCCCGATCCTGCTGTTCAGAATTGTCAGCGTCGCTCACTATTGGCCGGTTTCAGCCACCACGTTGGGGACTGGCGCCTCCGAAGTGCTATTGACTGCGGCGGCAATCGCGCTCTGGTTGCGCAATCGCGCGCTCGATTGATCGAGGATGGTGAAAGATTCTGGAACCCTGTACGGTCTGCTCCGGTTGGCTATTCGGTTCCGGGGGTTTCTGTGGCTGAGGTTGAATCCAATTCAGGAAGTGGTGAGAACCTGAACGAGCTGTTGCTTGAGGTCGCTGGCGGCAACGCCGCGGCCTTCGAGAATCTTTATCGAACGACGTCGGCCAGATTGTTTGGCATTTGCCTGCGCGTGCTGCCGCAACGTGCGGAGGCCGAAGAGGTGCTGCAAGAGGTTTTCCTCGGCATTTGGCGCAAGGCGGAACAGTTTGACGCCACTCGCGCGAGTGCAATGACGTGGCTGTCGATGATGACGCGCAACAAGGCAATCGACCGCGTGCGTGCGAATGCGGGCGCGCGCGGACAGACCCAGATTGAACTTGATGAAATTGAATCCGACACCAGCGCAAGCGAAGTTGCTGAGGTTGCGCAGGATCAGGCGCGCATTGAAGTTTGTCTCAATGAACTCGAATCACCCCGTCGCCAGCTGATCCGAATCGCGTTCTTCGAAGGCGCCACCTACGAGGAACTTGCCGAACGTAGCGGCAATCCGCTCGGTACCGTGAAGAGCTGGATCCGTCGCAGTTTGCTTAAACTGAAGGCCTGCCTCGAACGATGAACACCGTCGACAGCCAAAGCTCCCCGCCACCCGGCGACATGGCCGCAGAGTATGTGCTCGGCGTGCTTGATGCGCGTGAGCGTCGCGCGGCCAAAGCACGTATCAAGGCCGATACCGGATTTTCCCGCGAAATTGCTTTCTGGGAATCGCGCTTCATGCCATTGATTGGCGAGATTGCACCGATGCCCGTTCCCGACTATGTCTGGGTGCGTATTCGCTCGGCACTCAAACTGCCTGAGTCCGCACCGGCAAGGGTCATCGCCGTGAAGCACGGCATCTGGGACAGTCTGGCGTTTTGGCGCTGGCTGGCGACAGGTGCATTCGCGGCTGCCGCTGCGTTCGCCGTTGTCGTATTCAACGCGCCGCAAACCATCGCGCCGACAGCCACGACGCAAATGGTCTCAACGCTTGCCGATGATGCTGGCGTGCCGGGGTTCGTCGCAATCGTTGATCGTGACAAGGCCAGTATGACGGTCACGCCCTTGGTCGCTGCACCCACTGATGGTCGCGCCCAGGAGCTATGGCTGATCCCTGAGGGTCAAGCCGCGATATCGCTGGGTTTGCTCGACGCGACACGCGCACAAATCGTGAAAATTCCTGATCAATTGCTCGCTGATGTGCGTGCAGGAGCGCTGTTCGCGGTGACCCTCGAGTCGCCCGAGGGCGCTCCACACGCAAAGGCAGCGGGACCGATCATCGCCAAGGGTGGCGTCGCCCTGTTGTAGCTGCATCATTCGCGTCACGCGCTGTTGGCGAGGTTGCGCCCCGCGTGACGGAATGTTCGGCAAGTCGAGCGGCGACAACGAGGTCGGGCACGTTGTGCATCGAGTGAAATTGCTGCGCCGTTTTGCATCCGCACGTTGCGAACCTGCGTATATCGGACTGAGCCTTAGAATTGGATCTCGTTCCTGATGTCGATTGAGTCACAAAATTCCTCGCCGATCTCGCGTCCGGGACGCGTCGCACGAACCCTGCGGCGCTGGTTCGACACGAGCGACGACGCGCCACTGGACGCCAATGCTGATCGCATTGACTGGCTGCGGACGATTCCTTTCATTGCGATGCACCTCGCCTGTATCGGCGTCGTCTGGGTCGGTTTTTCCTGGGTGGCTCTGATCGTCGCCGCTGCGTTGTATGCCGTGCGCATGTTTGCGCTTACCGGTTTCTATCACCGCTATTTTTCCCATCGGGCGTTTCGAACGTCGCGTCCCGTGCAGTTCTTCTTCGCAGCCATCGGCGCAATGTGCGTGCAGCGCGGTCCGCTATGGTGGGCCGCGCATCATCGCCACCACCATCGCCATACCGACACGGCCGAGGACATGCACTCGCCGCGCCAGCATGGTTTTCTGTGGGCGCACATGGGTTGGTTCCTGACGCCGCGCGGATTCCGCACGAATTGGGATGCGATTCCTGATTTGCGCCAACTTCCGGAACTGCGACTGCTCGATCGCTTCGATCTGATCATGCCGATCCTGCTCGCGGTCGGTTTGTACCTTTTTGGTGGCTGGCTAGGCGAGGCTTATCCCGTACTGGGTACCAACGGCCCGCAGATGCTTGTGTGGGGATTCTTCATCTCGACCATCGTGTTGTTCCATGCCACGGTGACGATCAATTCGCTGGCCCACCAGTTTGGCTCGCGCCGCTTCGACACGCGCGATGACAGCCGCAACAACTGGATGCTGGCGCTGATCACCTTCGGCGAAGGCTGGCACAACAATCACCATTTCTTTCCGGGCTCAGCGCGCCAGGGATTCAAATGGTGGGAACTGGATCTGACCTGGATAGGCTTGAAGCTGCTCGCCGGCCTCGGCCTCATTCATGACTTGAAGCCAGTCCCCGCCGTGCTGCTGAAAGGCAGACACGCCTGATGCGTATCGCCGTTATTGGATCCGGCATCGCCGGGCTCGGCAGTGCGTGGATGTTGTCGCGCCAGCACGAGGTCGTGTTGTTCGAGAAGAACAAAAATCTGGGCGGACACACCGATACGCACGAAATCGACCTCGGCGGACGTCGGCATGCGGTCGACACCGGCTTCATCGTTTCCAATCCAGAGCACTACCCGTTGCTGACGCGCCTGTTCGCCGAGCTTGGCGTCGCCACGCAGCCGACCACGATGAGCTTCTCGGCGCACGATGCGGGCACCGGACTCGAATACAACGCCGGCAGCCTAGGCGGATTGTTCTGCCAAAAGCGAAATTTAATCAGCCCGCGCTTCTGGCGCATGCTCGCGGATCTGCGCCGTTTCTATCGCGAATCTCCCAGCTTGCTGTCTGCTTCGGAACCTGGCCCTACTATCGGCGAGTATCTGCAACAGAACCGCTATTCCGATGCATTTCGCGAGGATCACCTGGTGCCGATGGCATCGGCGCTTTGGTCCTCACCATCACGGCGTATCCTCGACTTTCCAGCGATCGAACTGGTGCGTTTCATGGCCAATCACCACATGCTGCAGATCAGCGGACGACCGCACTGGCGCGTGGTGACGGGCGGCTCGCAGCGCTATGTCGATGCCTTGCGCAAGGGCTGGTCGGTCGATGAACGTCTCGCCTGTCCGGTCAGCGGGGTTCGGCGCAACGGCAATCAAGTCAGTGTACGCAGCGCTGCCGGCAGCGAATCTTTCGATCAAGTGGTGCTCGCCTGCCATGCCGATGATGCCTTGACCATGCTCGATGATGCCAGCGATGCCGAGCGCGCAATCCTTGGTGATCTGGGCTATCAGGACAACGACACCGTCTTGCACACCGATACGAGCGTGCTGCCGGAAAATCGCAAAGCCTGGGCCGCATGGAATGCCTACATCCCGGCCAATCGCGATGCGCCGTGTTCGGTCAGCTACTGGATGAATGCGCTGCAATCGATCGAATCGAGTGAACCGCTGATTGTCAGTCTCAATCGCACGGCGCACATCGACCCATCGAAAATCCTGCGCCGCATGAACTATCGCCACCCGGTGCAAACGCAGGCCTCGGCGAACGCACGTCAGCGCAAAGCAGAGATCCAGGGCCAACGGAGCACCTGGTTCGCCGGCGCGTATTGGGGATTCGGATTCCATGAAGACGGCTTGCGCAGCGCTCACGAGATCGCGGGCGCGCTCGGGGTTGCGTGGTGATGAATCGTCTTGCTGATTCAAATATGCAGCGCGGTCATGCGTTCGCGGACCGCTCTGGAGAAATGGTGTCGCCACGTGAGCTCGGCTCGGCGAGCGCGACTTCAACAACAGGTCTCGCTAGCGCAATTTACCGAGGCAGCGTGCAGCATCGACGGCATACGCCACATGCGCATGCCTTCAGCTATTCAATGGCCATGCTCTACCTCGATCTTGCCGAAATGGATCAGGTTTTCGCCGGTCGCTGGTTGTGGTCAAACGGACATCGCAATCTCGCTGAATTTCGCCGCAGCGATTTCCTCGGCGATGCTTCTATCCCGCTCGTTGAGTCCGTGCGCACGCGCGTGGCCGAGGCGATTGGTCGCGTGCCGTCAGGCCCGATCCGCTTGCTGACCCACTTGCGTTATTTTGGCCATAGTTTCAATCCGGTCAGTTTTTACTATTGTTTCGAAGCCGATGGCAGCACGCTCGATGTCGTCGTCGCCGAGATCACCAATACGCCGTGGAAGGAACGCCATGCGTATGTCTTGCCGGTGTCGGTCGCCGAACGTCACGGCACGGCATTTTCATGGCAATTCGCCAAGGCTTTCCATGTTTCCCCATTCATGCCGATGGATCGCGACTACGCCTGGCGCTTGAGCACGCCGCAAGATCGCCTGCTGATTCACATGAATGTACTTGATCGCGCGGCGGACGCAACGCGCGAATTCGACGCCACCTTGACTCTTGAGCGCGAGCCGGTTTCCGCAATGAATCTGGCCCGCGTTCTGCTGCGCTTCCCCCTTATGACCACCCGAATTGTCGGTGCGATTCACTGGCACGCACTGCGCCTTTGGCTTAAACGCAATCCGGTCCACGATCATCCAGACAAGGCTGCCTGAGTATGAATACCCGAGAGATTACAACGTCCGATTCGCCGGATCTGCTCGCTGATTCCGATCGCCGCGCGGCACCGCTGCTCGATCGAATCCTGCGCAAGCGCCTGCTCTCCCTGCTGAAGAACATGCGTGATTGCCGCATCATTATCGATGAAGAGGGTGAGACCCACCTACTCGGAATTCCAGCCAGCGACCCGAAGAATACGCTGGTTGCGCATATCCATATCCACGATTCCGCGTTCTACCGGCAGGTGGCATTGAACGGCAGCGTCGGTGCCGGTGAGGCCTATATGGACGGACTCTGGGATTGCGATGACCTGGTCGCACTGACGCGCATCCTCGTGCGCAACCGCGACCATCTGGATGCGATGGAAACCGGCCTCGCCCGCATCGGCGGTTCGGCCTTGCGTATCTGGGGCGCACTGATGCGCAATACGCGCAACGGCAGTCGTCGCAACATCGCTGCTCACTACGATCTTGGCAATGATTTGTTCAAAATCTTCCTTGACGACAATCTCATGTACTCGTCGGCCATTTACGAGAGCGAGGATGACACCCTGGAAGTGGCCTCGATGCGCAAGCTCGAAAGGATCTGCCAGAAACTCCAACTTGGACCGCAACATCATGTGCTTGAAATCGGCACGGGCTGGGGTGGTTTTGCCTTGTATGCCGCAACGCATTTCGGTTGCCGGGTCACCACGACAACGATTTCGCGCGAGCAGCATGATCTCGCCCGCGAACGCATCGAGGCGGCGGGTTTAAGTGATCGGGTAACCCTCCTGCTCGAAGACTATCGCGACCTCAAGGGAACCTATGACCGCGTTGTTTCGATCGAGATGATTGAAGCGATCGGGCATCAGTATCTCGACACGTATTTCCGCACTGTCAATCGTCTGCTCAAGCCCGATGGCATGGCTCTGATCCAGGCCATCACGATCGAAGATCACCGTTACAAGCAAGCACTGAAGGCCGTCGATTTCATCAAGCGTTTCATCTTCCCGGGCAGCTTCATTCCCTCGATCAGCGCTATGACCGGTGCGATCGGCCGCAACAGTGACATGAAATTGTTCAATCTTGAGGACATTGGGCCGAGCTACGCGTTGACCTTGCGCGCCTGGCGTCATCGCTTCCTTGAGCGCATCGGTGAGGTCCGTGCGCTCGGCTATCCGGAACGCTTCATCCGCATGTGGGTTTTCTATCTCACCTACTGCGAGGGAGGCTTCATCGAACGCTCGATCGGCGATGTGCACTTGTTGCTTTGCAAGCCCGAAGCGCGACCCGCGCAGTTTACGCCGTGATCAGCGTGTCCCATCCAGTCGTCATGTTGCTTGAGGCTTTCAACGGCGGGCGGCCAGGTCATTCTTTCACAAAACAATGTCTTTCCTCGCGTCACAGGATTGAAGAATCATGAAGAACTGGATCAACTTCATCGCTTTCCAGATTGTCTGGTTTGCCGCGGTGGGTGGAGCCGCCAAGGCGATCTGGTGGGCAGGGCCCGTCGCGCTGGTGATCTTCGTGCTCTACCACTTTCGCAGTGGCGTAGCGGCACGCGGTGATTTCAAGTTGATGTGGCTGGCCCTTGCACTGGGCTTCGTCACTGATACGCTGATGGCAGCAAGTGGGCTGTCCACGTATTCATCGCCTGTGCCGGCCGCTCCGTTTGCACCTTTTTGGATTCTTTCGTTGTGGGTCGGTTTTGCCCTGAC
>JBDSPX010000214.1:0-2741 GCA_039930065.1 Dokdonella sp. | reverse complement strand
CGCAGGCAACACGATCGGCGAGCGCATGCTTGGCTTTCAACTCACCGAGAGCGAGCAGGAAGAAACACGAGTCGAAGGCTATCAGTGGCTGCAAAAGGCCGCCGACGCCGGTGATGCGGTTGCGATGAATGGCGTGGGCTATTCGTTTCAGAACGGCGTTGGAGTCCTTACCGATTTGAAGCTAGCGAAACTCTGGTACCAACGATCTGCAGACCTCGACAATCCATACGGTATTTTCAACCTCGGACAGTTGAAGAAGAACGGCATCGGCGAGCCGAAGGACGTGGTCAATGCAATCAAGCTGACCGAGAAGGCCAGTGCGCTGGGTCTTGACCTTGCCACCTGCGAGCTGGGCAACCTTCTCGTTTACAGCGAAGGCGAAACGCGCGATCCGCAACGCGGATGGAAGTTGACGCAACAGGCAGCCGATGCCGGCAACGCCACCTGTGAACTGCGAATTGGACTGGCCTGGCGATACGGCAACGGGTCAATCCAGAGAGACTTCAAAAAAGCGGCGCACTATCTGGAACTGGCTTCGAAACAAGGCCTCGACGAGGCGACTGCCCAACTCGCAGAAGTCTCCATGCACGAAAACGAGGATGATGCCGAGAAGATCCGTGAAGGCATCGCAACCCTGAAACGCCTGGCCGAAGCAGGAAATTCGCGCGCCCAATTCCTCATGGCCGAGGCTTGTGTTTTGGGCCGCCCCTGGCCGAGGGATATGCCATGTGCACGTCACTATTTTGAAATGGCCGAAGAAGCCGGATTTGCGACGGCGGCCTCCAATCTCGGCCTACTCCGTGAAGCAGGTATTGGCGGGACTTTGGATCTGGATGCCGCCGAATCGAGCTTTCGCCATGCGATCAGTCTCGGCGAAATGCCAATCCGCTATGAGCTTGGCCGTCTGCTGTTGCACAAAAGCAAGAATAGTCCGGAGGCAATCGAGCTGATGCTCGCGATCGCCGCTGAAAAGAATATCGGCGCGATCTACGTCCTCGTGCGCTATTGCCGTGAGCACCCGGACTGCTCGATCGACGCCAAGCAGCACGCCGCATTCCAGAAGCAGCTGGAGACACTGGATTCTGGACAAAAAAACGACCTGTCGTGGGGATTGGCCGTCGATGTGATGTCTGATATCGAAGATGCTCGCTATGCCATCCGCTTGATTGAGTCGCTTCCCGCAAAGAAAAGGAAGGACTGGGCAGTCATCGACACCTTGGCTGCCGCGCATGCACGTGCCGGTGAGCATGCATTGGCCGCTGAACTCGAACAACAATCGATCGATTCATTGCCAATCACCGTGAAGTCGTTTCAACGCAAGGTGCTGCAAGAACGACTTAATTTCTACAAATCCGGAAAAACCTGGGATCTCCCGTACTGACCGGATGGCTCGATCCGCGCGCGTTTCCGACCGACATGGCGGTGGCGGAATTCGGCTGCGTCACGAATGCCTGCCACCGATTTGAATCGACTGGATTCAAGTTGAGGAGGGCGGCGCGCAATCACAACGAAAAATAGCGCGCGTGCTCCAGCCCGCAAGTCACCTCGTCGGCGAACCCCTCGTCAACCGGTGCAAGTCCGCGAGGGTAGTTGCAATTCCGGGATCATGGATCCGTCCCTTGAAGATCATTGTTCGGCCTTGGCGACGCCAGAATTGTCGAACGAGTGAGCCGATCACGCTGCGCAATCGAGTCGCCGTCGCCCCATGCCAAGAGACCTATTGCGACTGGTGTACTACCTCACTAGCATACCAACACAATTTGCTTCGGCGATCGCAGTGATGTCAGTAGAATTAGTAATGAATTCGGTAGGTTACCGATATCGTAGCGGCCATCACGCGGTTGACGATGTCAGTTTGACGCTCGGACCGGGCATCGTCGGCCTGCTTGGCCCCAATGGCGCGGGCAAATCCACCCTCATGCGCGTGATCTCGACGTTGGCGCGGGCCACGAAGGGACGTGTGTTGTGGTGCGGGGAGGACATCGCGCGCAAGCCCGATAGGCTCAGACAGGAATTGGGCTACCTGCCGCAAGATTTTGGCGTGTACGAAGCGCTCTCCGCGCGTGAGTTCCTCATGTTCCTTGCCGCCGTGAAAGCCTTGCCGAGCAAGACGACGGCCGCGCGGGTGGAAGCCTGCCTCGAAATGGTCGGCTTGACCGACGCCGCGGATCGCCGTTTGGGTGGTTTTTCCGGCGGAATGCGCCAGCGAGTCGGTATCGCCCAGGCGCTGCTCAACGATCCGAAGTTGCTGATTGTCGATGAACCCACCGTGGGTCTCGATCCAGAGGAGCGCGTGCGCTTCCGCCACCTGCTCGCCGAACTGGCCGGTGAACGTCTGGTCATCCTGTCGACGCATATCGTTTCAGATATCGAGGCCAGTGCGAGCACGCTTGCCGTGATGGCGGCGGGACAATTGCGATATCACGGCACCGCCGAAGCGCTGATCGCTGCTGCCGATAGTCACGCGTGGAACTGGACGGTAGCGGCTGATCAATTGGCCGAGGTGCGTGCTCGCTTGCATATCAGCCGCGCGCAACGTCGTGCGCATGGCGTTGAAATTCGCGTCGTCGGTGCTTCGCCTTCAGCGGATGCCGTCGCCGCAACGCCCGATCTTGAAGACGCGTACCTATGGCTGCTGCATTGCAGTGGTCAGCCCTCGTGAGCGCGTTGCGCTCGGTAGCGGCCGTGTTGAGCGCAGATCTGCGCCAACGCGTGCGCACGCCTCAATTGTGGTTGCTGAT
>JBDSPX010000213.1:0-3334 GCA_039930065.1 Dokdonella sp. | reverse complement strand
AGCTGCTGCAGATGCTCGGTTCCGTACAGTTGGAATCCGGCGATATCGATGCCGCGCGCAATGCCTACGAGCGTGCGCTGGCGCTGGATCCGAACCACGCAGGCGCGCATACCG
This sequence comes from Dokdonella sp., assembly GCA_039930065.1. Taxonomy (GTDB): domain Bacteria; phylum Pseudomonadota; class Gammaproteobacteria; order Xanthomonadales; family Rhodanobacteraceae; genus Dokdonella. The sequence continues at coordinate 3,220 of JBDSPX010000213.1, read as the reverse complement.
CGCTCGGTCATATCGCGATGATGGGCGGCGATCGCAAGCTCGCGGAACAGTATCTGCGCACAGCGTTGCGGGTTGAAGAGGATCCGCAGGCGCTGAGCGGGCTCGGCACCCTCGCGCTGGACTCGGGGGATGCCGAGAGCGCGCTTAAATATCTTACCCGCGCCGCCGATCTCGCCAAGAACGACGCTTCGATCGCCTTCACACTCGGCCGCGCTTTTGCCGCCCGCGGCATGGCGGCGTTTGCCGAGCAGGCATTCCGTAACGCGTTGCGCCTGCGTCCGGGCCTGCCGCATGCGAACAATGCGCTGGGCCAGTTGTTGATCCAGGACAAGCGCGTCGCCGAAGCCGAATCGTATTTTCGCGCGCTGACCGGCGTGAGAGGCTTCGAGCTGGCTTGTGACCTTGGACTCGGCGATGTTGCGCGCATGCAGGAGCGCTTCGAAGATGCCGCCGATGCCTATCGGCGTGCGCTGACCATCAAGCCCGATCATGAAGCCTGCTTCGAGGCGCTCATGTGGTCGATCGGCCGGCTCGGTCGTGGTGACGAGGTGCTGGCCCTGCTTGATCAGCGCATCTTGGACTTTCCCGAACAATTGCGCTGGCGCGCGACGCGCGCACGTCTGCAGAGCAGCCGCGGGCGACCGGCAGAGGCGGCCGCCGATTGGCAATGGCTGCGCGAACGCGATCCGCAAAATGCCGAGGCGGCAATCGAGCTGGCCCAGGCGCGCGAGCGCAACGGCGAATTCGAGCTTGCCGACGAAATCGCCGAAGCGGCCGTACCGCTCGCCGCCGGCGACGCAAATCTGACCGTGATCCGGGTTCGCTCGCGCATGCGTAAAGGCGACAACGACGCCGCGCTCGAATTGCTTGCAACGATCCAGCTGAACAAGATCGACGAGGATCTCTCGCGCACCTGCATGAATCTTTACGGCCAGTTGCATGATCGTGCCGGCAATACCAGCAGGGCTACCGACTATTTCCGCGAAGCCCAAAACGGCTTGCCAGGCACGTTGCCGCAACTGGAAAAGCTGCCTGACAATTTCGAGGCGGAGATGACAAGGTCGGAAGGTGAAACCTGGAAGCACGCGCCAATCCTGCTGATCGGCGCGCCCGGCAGTGGCGTCGAACGCATCGCCGCGCTGCTCGCCGATCAGGTCGGAGTCAACGTATTGCGCGATCGCGTGCAGGGCCTGCGCAATGATTGTTTCGATGCCGCACCGGTCGACCTGAGCGGCGATGAAACCTCGGCTGAAGACATCGCGGCTTATCGCGAAGCCTATCTCTCAACCCTGCGTGAGCGCGGTTTCGATCTTGAAAAACCGCTGATCGACTGGATTCCTCGCTTCGATGCGCACTCTCTACTGGTCGCCAAACGCATCATGCCGGGCACCCGGGTGATCCTCGTTGAGCGAGATGCACGCGATGCGCTGGTCAACTGGCTGGGCTTCGGCTGGCTGCCGTACGCCGGACTGAGCAGCTTCGAGAGTGGCGTGGAATGGCTCGGCCGCGCCTTCAACCATCTGCGTCTGGCCACGCAGCCGGCGAGCTTTCCGCACCTTGTTGTCGATGCGGAAAAAGTCCTTGCCGATCCGACCACGGCAGGGGCTGAGCTTGCCCGTTTTGTCGGTCTTGCCTCGGTGCTGCCGGGCAGTCTGAGCAAGCGCATGGAGCGCGGTGCGGGCGGCCTGCCGAACCGTTTCGCCGACGGCCACTGGCAAGCCTACGCCGAACCACTCGCCGAATCCTTCGCCAAGCTTGCGAGCTAGACCTACCGGAGAACGCCATGCACATTCGCAGCAAGAGTTTTCATGACATGCAGCCGATCCCTGCCGAGTTCGCCTTCGGCAAGCCGGGGCCGAATGGTGAACCCTGCGTGTTCTCCGACAATCGCAATCCGCACCTGACCTGGAGCGACGTACCGGACGGTACGCGCTCGTTTGTTCTTACTTGCATTGATGTCGATGTGCCGACGGTCGGCGACGACGTCAACCAGGAAGGTCGCAGCGTTCGTGCCGACCTGCCGCGCACCGAGTTTGTGCACTGGCTGATGATCGATATCCCGAACGAGTTCCGCGAATTCGGCGCAGGCGCCTGCGCCGAGGACGTGGTCGCTCACGGCAAGCAGGAAACCTTCGGCCCGCCCGGATCCAGGCAAGGCATCAACGACTACACCAGCTGGTTTGCCGGCGATGACAGCATGCGCGGCGACTACTACGGCTACGACGGCCCGTGTCCGCCGTGGAACGACGAACGCCTGCATCACTACCACTTCCGCGTTGCCGCGCTGGATATCGCCAGCCTCGGACTCGAAGGGCGTTTTGATTTACGTGATGTGCGCGAAGCGATGGAAGGCCACGTACTCGGCGAAGCCGAAGTTATCGGCACGTATTCGTTGAACGCGGCGTTGCGTCGCTGACGCGAGCGCCCAATCAAGCAGAGGTACTCGCCCTCGGGCTGTTTCTTGATCACGTCTTTGTTCATCGAAAGGCGGATCCACAGCGTGCTGAAGCATCCGATATCGTCGCCCTTTCAAGGGCAAGGTCATAGTGACTTTGCTCTTAATAAAGCACGCTCCTGCGTCGCGCGGCATCCCTGCCGTTGTTCACTCGCCTCAGCGAGCGAGCCACCTTTCTTTGCGTGGCCAAAGAAACATGGCCCAAAGAAAGGCCTCCCCGATACAGCGGTCTCCAGGCATCCTGCCTTCCTACTGCGCAACGCGACTCCGGGGGTTCGCCGACAGTCCATCCATGGACTGGCGTCGAACTGGGCGCAATCCATTGCGCCCACCGTGCGGGCCTTTCCTACGTCACGTTGCCGCTGCATAGGGGGCCCATCTACTGCGCATCCTGCGCAGCCAAGACGAAGCAAACTTCCGCACTCAAAATTTACTATGGCATTTCCTTCTTCCGCATTGCGAAAGGAAGGTCATCGTTGCTGACGCTCGACTAGGTTGTCCCTAAGACAGCGCTAAGACAGTTGGGTTGTACTGCGGTGCTTTTTGGCGGATTCGGTAGATTGATCGCCTTAACGAGATCAGGTATTTCAAGCGACAACGGCGGAATCACCTGCGAGCTTCCGCCCGGCGAATTCAATTCCCCGGCATCAGCAACAACAGGCCTACGCCGAGCACAATCCGGTAGATCGCAAACGCATTGAAGGTATGCGTGCGGATGTAGCCGAGCAGCCATTTGACCGCGACAAACGCGGTGATCGTCGCGAC
>JBDSPX010000212.1:0-5769 GCA_039930065.1 Dokdonella sp. | reverse complement strand
GCAGATGTAGAGGCGTCCGACGCTGTCTTCTCTGACCGAATAGACGGTCGGATCAGGTGGCGTCGGAATCGTATTGTCGGCAAGCAGGACCGGGTGCTCGGGGTCGCTCACATCCAGATGCAATACGCCGTTGCGGTTGCTGGCGGCCCACAAGGAAGGGCGAAGCGCATGCTTGAGCAAGGTAACGCTGCGAAAACCGTCAACCGGCAAGCCCGCAATCAGCTTCCACTGCAAGCCGTTGAAAAGCGCCAAGCCCTGGTTGCTTGCGGCCCACAGCCAGGACCGCCCTTGCGCGTCAATTTGCTCGCTGATACCGGTGACCGCCCATGGCTGGGTTGCGCCGTCGGCGAGGAATTGCGTCCAGCGACCCTGGCGCAGGCGATAGATACCGCTATGCAGAGTGCCGAACCAGGTTTCGTGGACTTTGTCGTTTACTCGCGAAAACGCTACGGCCGCGACGTCGTCGGTATTCTTCGGCCAAGGCGAATCGATCGGTATGAAATTAAGACTGTCATCGATTCGCATCAACTCACCGTTGCCCAGGCTCAGCAGACGCTGCGGATGGCCATCGGCATCGGGTAGGCGCCAGATCTGGCGTACGCCTTCGAACGGAAGCTTTCCATTGGCGCGAGTGAAATATTTCCATTCTCCATCCTGAAGCAACGCCAGACCGAGCTTGGAACTGCCGACCCATAGCCGCTCGCCGCCGTTGCCATCGGGTTCGAGCATCACCGTGAAGATGCCATTCTCACTCGCGCCAAGCAGCGAAACCGTCTGCCATTGGCTATTTGTCAGCGCCGTTCGCGCGATGCCGCCTTCGGTGGCCAGCCAGAGCAGCTCGGTGCCATCGGGATTGTTCTGCAGCTTTATCCCGCGCACGGCATCGGAGGGCAAACCATTGCGTCGATCAAAGACCGAAATCCTCTCATTGCGGAAGCGTAGCAGGCCGCCACGCGAGGCCATCCACAACGTGCGCTGACCTCGCGTCGAGTAGGTGGCTCGCGCCGAATAGATGGCTTCACTCGGTAGCTCACCTTTGGCTGCGCGCCAAATGCGCATGCCATCGTTGCGAATGCGGATCAGGCCGTCGCCGTAAGTCAGGATCCACAATTCCTCGTTGTCGCCATCATGCGTGCGCAACATGTCGGTCGTGTGCAGTGTGTTGAAGCCCGGCAGATCGACGCGCCGCCAGACATCTGCTTCACCGTTGGCATCGAGATTGCGGTACCAGATGCCATCGCTCGTGGTGCCCATCCACTGCCGGGGCTGGCCGAACAGTGTCTCGGTCTGCTCGATGCGTGCTGCGGGCCCAATCTTCACCGACGCATTGCCTGGATCAAACTTCCACTCGCCGTCGATCAAACGACGAAAGCCGTGGTCACCGGCGACCCAGAACTCAGGCGTGCCGTCGGCCTTGAAGGTGTCCGAGAAGCGTTGATGGAACTCGTTATGACCGCCCGCGAGCGACCACCCACTGCCATCCTGGCGAGCCAGGCCTTCGCGTTCGAAAATCGCCCAGAGGATACCTTTGGAATCAACCTGCATGTCGCGCACGAGGCTATGCGCCGGCGCGAACGGCCAGGGTGTCCAGCGATAGCCATCAAAACGCGCCAGTGACGAGGCGGAACCGGCCCAGACGAAACCTTGGTTGTCGAAACCCACCGTGCTCCAGATCTCGCCGGAAAGTCCCTCGCGCGAGGAGTACACGGTGAAGGTTGGCGGACTCTCGTCGGCGACATCCAGCGGCCGCAACGCGGGCTCAAGAGCAGCAACCGGAAACGAAAGCGCCACAAGGACGATGAAGGAAAGCAGGCGCATCGGATGAATCAGGAGTTCCAGGCAAGGACAGGATCGAGTATGCCGTGATTCGCTCGATCGCCCATGAACGGGTTCGGACGAACGTCAGCATTCGGACCGGACTCGAATGCAGGAAACGTGCCGAACTGCGGGCATGCTCTGTATTCCGCGCAATCGAAAGCCACTGCGCTACCCTCGCGACCATCACGATACGAGAAGCTGATACGCCTGTGACGATCGACAAGCTGGCGTGGGTCCACGTAGTCGAGCGCAAGTTGCTCGTGGTCCGTTCGCACGCAAGGCAAATGCTCTACCTGCCCGGCGGCAAGCGCGATGCGGGTGAGTCCGATCAGCAAGCGCTGATCCGCGAAATCAGGGAAGAACTTTCGATCGAACTGAAGCCCGCGTCAATCCTTCCAGCCGGCGTTTTCTGCGCACAGGCAGACGCGATGCCGGACGGCGTCGACGTGCGCATGACCTGCTATCGCTCGGATTTTGATGGCCGTCTCCAAATCGCCCACGAGATTGCCGAAATGCGCTGGCTTGACAGCACCGATCGCACACAGTTTTCGGCCGTCGGGAGGCAGGTGCTCGATCAATTAGTTGAGCAAGGCGTCATCGACTGAGTACGACGATATCGATCACTCCGCGACATAGCGCCAGGGCTGATCGGCCGACGCGCGTCGCCAGACCGTGAAGAACGCAATCGGCGAACGTTTGCTGCCATCCTCCGCGCGCTGGTTGAAGCGGATGTATCCGACACTGAGGCCGAGATCGCCGCTCTCGGCTACGACGACGCGTTCATCGGCTGCCCACGAAACGCTGCTGCCATGTTCGGGTTCGCCAGCGCCGACCAAGGCCGAGATGGCCTCGGCACCGAACACGAATCCGGTATTGCCAGCACCACCGAGATTCATCGAGTCCGCCGTGCCGAACTCAGCGAATGCGGCGGCCAATCCTGCCCTTTGCGCGGCATTGGAGAACGCTTGTTCCGCCTGCGCCAATGTCTGCGTGTGATTGATGCTGCCCGCAGCGGCTTTCGCGGTTGAAACCATCGGACCTGGCAGCAACGCGCTTCGCGGCGCGCTTGCAATCGGCCCTTGCGCGCGTCCTCCGCGTTTGTAGGCAATCACACGCCAGCCGGATTCGTCGCGGCGCCAGTAGGCCAGATACTTGAGCAGTACTTGCACGCCGTCCAGCTGATTTTCGGTCATGAAGCCGTAAGTGAATCCTTGCATGCCATCGGCCGAAACACCCACACCGACCGGCGTCCATACGACACGTGCACCCGATGAGTCGGGATTGACCTTGAGCGCTTCGATCACATCGGCCTTGCCCTTGGCGAAACCCTTGCCGCGAACCGGCATGATGACGTCGCTGGCGAACAGCGGCGACAGGCTGCCGACCGCGTCAGTAGTCGCGCCGGCCTCGGCGAAGCTGCGATCAGCAGCAAACAATTCGTCGGCGTGTTGCTGCGGGTTCGTGAGCGTTGCAGCTAATCCGCTAATGGGCGCAACAGCAACGAACAAGACCATAGCCGCCAGGGCGGACAAGCAGTGCAGGCGCATCGGGAACTCCGCTTTTCGCAACCCGGTCATGATCGGCCCAGCCCGGCCGACGTGGCAGTGTCGCAAGTCACTACGCAAGCCGATGACTACCGCCCTGAATCCAGCAGCAACACACGCACTCGCAGCCGTTGGCGAAAATCGTGTCGTCGATGGAACGCTCGACGGGACCAAGGACATTGCTTCGGAACGGTCGCTTTGTCCACGCGGATCCGAGCACGCGAACCACGCAGCGAACCGCGTGAATCGCTGACGCGCGGATCTGCCGACAATCAGCCAAGCGAACGTATTCGCATAACGGATTGACGCGAGCCAAGCCAGCAGTCCTTGTGTCTCTAGACTATTTCGCAAGAGTAGTACTTCTGTATTTACAATGCAAATGAATGTACATAGTATCAATAAGCCGGAACGACATTTGGCGCCATTTCCGTGCAAATCCCCCCAGGCGCCCAATTCCAACAGAGGAAAAGCCAATCATGCGATACGTAAAACGTTCGTTGTTAGCGGTGCTTGCGTTCACCGTGGGCAGTCTTGGATTTGCGAGTGTGGCGGCGGCCCAGGCCAACGCCTGTGTCAGTTTGCTGGTCGGAGCCGGCTACGCGGCCAAGATGCGCGTCGTCTCCGGCAGTTTTCATACCGACTGGTCGGACAGTTTTGCCATTGGCAAGACCAAGTGCCAACCACTTGCCGGTGTCGGCAATGGCAAGCCGTTCAGCGTGGAAGTGAGTGCTGTCCTCGGCAAGACCAAGACGTGCACGCCTGACAACGTGATTCGCGTGGAGGAGAGCACCTCGAACGTCGTCTATCAGGCTTGGGGTAGCACGCTCAGCGTCAAGTGCGAAGAGCCTTCGGCCACGGCGAATGCCGAACGTGACGCGGCGACCATGTCGGTGAACGCGGACGGAAAAAAAGCCGCCGAACCGTCGAAGCAGGAATAGGGCTTACGGCAGCGATGCCAATAGCGTCGCTGCCATCTTTCCAGTCAAGCGCTGCGTGGGCTTCAGCCACGAGACCATCAATCAGCATCGCTCACTTCGTGCGCCGAGTGCGCACGAGCACCGCGTAGACAACCACAAGGATAGCCAGCGCGACACCGATCGCAGTCCACTCGGCACGCGACAGGGTAGCGACGATCGCGATCATGGCGAGGGTCGAAATGGCTGGAATCAACGCGCCGCCCGGGAGTACGAACGGTTTGCCGCCACTGCGCAGATCGCGTTTCTGGGCGACGCCGGTGGCCACGCTGACGCCAAGATAGATCAGGCAATTGGCGCCGCCCGAAACGAGCGCGAGAGCTTCGAAGTTGCCCGCCACGGCAAGCACCAGTCCAAGCACGCCGTGAGTGACGATCGCGAGCAGCGGCACGCGATACGTCGCCGTGACGCGACCGTAGGCCGAGGGCAGATAACCATCGCGGCCGAGCGCGTACAGCAGGCGCGACGACGCCAGCAGATTACCCATCATGAAGCCGCCCATCGAAACCCCGGCAGTGATCAGAATGATGACCAGACCCGGCGACCACAACGTGCCGGCAGCCTCAGCCAGCGGCACCTTGCTGGTCGCGAGCAGCGGCCCGAGGATGCCCTGGGTGACTACCTGGATTCCCATGTAAAGAAGTACCACGACAAGAATCGCGGCCATCGTCGCGCGCGGCACGCTGTGCGCGGCATCGCGTAATTCACCGGAGGGGATCAGCGCGGTTTCCATGCCCGAGTAGGCGAACATGACCAACACCATCGACGCACCCAGCGTCGGCCAGGACGGGATTACGAGCCAGCTGATCTGACTCCAGTCGACAAAGAAAAGTCCTACTGTCGCCAGCAAAAACAGCGGGGTCAGCTTGAGCGCAGCCAGCGTGTTGATCGCGCGCGCGCCAAGCTTGACTCCGAACGCGTTGAGCGCGATCAGCGCCGAATACAAAACCACCATGAACACTGTTCGCCAAACGGAATCGTTGAACTGCGGCCAGGCTCGCGCCACTTGCAGAAACAACGCTGACGCGACCGCGCCGCTTGATGCCACGTTGCAGATCCACATCAAGGCACCGGCAATGAATCCGGCGAATGGCCCGAAGGCAGCGCCGACATACGTGTACGGACCGCCCGTGGTTGCCGCGCGACTACCGATCGCGGCAAAGCACAAAGCGATTGGCACGATCGCCAGCGCGCCGGCGAGAAACGCGAGCGGCGCCGAAGAACCCATGCGCGTGAACAGCAAGGCCGGCAGCAGAAAGATGCCCGAGCCGACAATGATGTTGATGATCGCCGCGGCCAGTGAGACGCCTCCAACGGCACGTACGAGCGCCGCCTCGCCTTCAAGGGTTGCCGCGACCGGCGGCGGGGTGGACGTCGAGGCCATGCGGCAGTTCCGTGGAAGTGGCGAAAGGCGCAAGCGTGCCACAGTTTGG
>JBDSPX010000211.1:0-3662 GCA_039930065.1 Dokdonella sp. | reverse complement strand
GATGCCGCGCGACGAAGGAAGCGTGCTTTTAGCAGTCAAGGCACACCATAAACCACGTTGAGTCGGCAAACTTCATTGACATGTCACGCGGCCAACTCCAATTTCCCGATTGACCCGTTGTGATATTGACACGTTGTGATCAGGCACAAGGAAACCGAGAGGACGTCGTATGACCAAGGCAGATCAGAACTCGTTTGGCTTTTCAGCCCAACGATTAGCCGGCCGCTTTGAGAATTTCACCCAAAGCCTCGGATGACTTCCAATGCCATCCACAAATATAACGCGGCAAATTCCAGCGATTGGAATCCGCAGTCACCGGTGTCGCACCGTCACCCATCGCTGCGTGCATGCCGTGGGCATCCATGTGTTGAGGGAAATACTCATCGCGCAGATAGTCCGGAACATGGCCAAACGGATAACAGAAGATTCTCGTCCGCTGCGGTGCGATGCGCTCGTTGATGAAATCCGTCGCTGCCACAATCTCGGCGGCGGCACGATCGTGAGTGTTCACATCGAGGAATGAACCACGCGGCATGCCGTCGATGCCCGGCGATGGCAGGCAGGGATGATTGTGATCCCAACTATGACTTTCGATTGCGATCAGGCCGGTCTCGATGGCTTCACGCCACCATGCGTCTCCCATCCACCCACGGCCGACCAGGCAACTGACGTCCATTTGCTCGCGTGCCTGCGGCGAGGCGATAACGAAGCAAGTCAGATGCAGATCCGGTTGCGCTTCGGCGCCACGCTCCGCGACGAAATCGCGCAGACAGTTGAGCAGGCTGCGCTGCATGCCGTGACTCGGATGGTCAAGATCTTCGAAATCGAACAGCGAGCCGTCATCGCAAGTCAGCGCGACGCAGCGATCAAGATCGCGCTCAGCCGCGCCGGTGACCTGATCGACCACCCACTGCAGCGGCACGATGCGCAAACCGAGATCATCAATCAGACGCAGGTCGGCGGCAAATGCGACGTGGTCGTTCGTCGCATAGTCGTTACCGGAAATATTGATCGCGTGATAGGTAAGAACGGGAACGTGCATGGGAATCAAGGCGCAGGCGGGCGGTCAGCATAGGGTTCCGCGCGGCCGTAGCCAAGCCTGCAACGCTGCGCTGCTGTGTCCGCAATCAACGCGGGCGTTTACAATAGCGGGATTAGCCACTCCCGGAATCCGTTCATGGCCGCCACCCCGCTGAATCCCGTTGACCTTTACGATGTCCGTTCGCTGCTGACCGAGGAAGAGCAAGCCGTGCAGGACACGGTCGCGCGCTTCACCGACGAACGCGTGATCCCGATCATTGGCGATTGTTTCGACAAGGGCGTGTTTCCGAAGGAATTGATTCCGGAAATGGCCGAACTCGGCCTGCTCGGATCCAGTCTGCCGACCGAATACGGCGGCGCCGGCATGAACAGCGTCAGCTACGGTCTGATCTGCCAGGAGCTTGAGCGCGGCGATTCGGGTATCCGCAGCTTCGCTTCGGTGCAGTCATCGCTGTGCATGTATCCGATCTATGCCTATGGCTCCGAGGATCAGCGCCAGCGCTGGCTCCGCGATATGGCTGCGGGCAAGGTCATCGGTTGCTTCGGTCTGACCGAGCCGCAGGGCGGGTCCGATCCCGGCAGCATGAAGACCCATGCGAAAAAGGACGGAGCCGACTGGATCATCAACGGTTCGAAGATGTGGATCACCAATGGCAACCTCGCCGACATCGCGATTGTCTGGGCACTGACCGATGAAGGCATCCAGGGATTCGTCATCGAAAAGGATTTCCCGGGCTTCACGGCTCAGGAAATCCACAAGAAGATGAGCCTGCGCGCCTCGGTCACCTCGGCCTTGTTCTTCGACAACGTACGCGTACCGGAGGCCAACCGGCTGCCGAACGTCAAAGGACTCAAGGGCCCACTCGGCTGCCTGACCCAGGCCCGCTATGGCATCACCTGGGGCCCGATCGGCGCGGCCATCGCCTGTTTCTCCGAGGTGCTCGAGTACTCGAAGAATCGCATCCTGTTCAAACAGCCTATCGCTTCGCGTCAGGCGGTCCAACTCAAACTCGCCGACATGGCTCGACGCATCACAATGGCGCAGTTGTTGTCTTTGCAACTCGGCCGCCTCAAGGATGCCGGCACGATGCAGCCGACCCAGGTCTCGCTGGCCAAGTGGAACAACTGCCGCATGGCCATCGACATCGCCCGCGAAGCGCGCGACATCCTCGGCGGTGCCGGCATCACCACCGAGCATTGCCCGATTCGTCATGCACTCAATCTCGAATCCGTGATCACTTACGAAGGTACCGAGACTGTGCATCAACTCGTGGTTGGGCGCGAAGTCACCGGTATCAATGCGTTCTGATTGAGTCCTGCCACGGAATCGGGTGCATCAGCACAACCGCGAGGCCCGCCAAAAGACTGTGAGACCGCCATGCGCCACGCCCTGATCACGATCGCCGCTTCGTTCATTGGCGTTCTTGTAGCCTTGATTGCGTTCTTTGCGTGGCGCGACGCCGCGGAGTCCCGCGCGCGGGCGACGGCGGATGCCGAGCAACAGGCGAGGGTGGAGCAGGGACGGAAATTGCAGGAGAGCGTGCTGGCGGAGGAGCGCGAATTTCAGGCCATCAGAAACGATGTGTCCGCGGTAACCGGTGCGCGGGTCGCGATCGTTGAGTCCTACATGAATTCGGGCCACATGCCCGCGTCGAATGTCGAGGCCGGGTTGCCTGCTGCGGAAACCTACAGGGGGCACAGTCTCGTTTCACTTGAGGTGGGTGAAGGCGGAGTGATGAAGCTTCGTTTTGATTCGGCTTCTGGTGTCGATGGGGGCATCATCGAATGGTTGCCCGATTTGACCGGCATGGAATCGATGGGCGTGCAATGGGAATGCATCACTCACGATTTCAAGCAAATCGTTCGAGCGCTTCCTGGTTGTGTCTATACCGCTGGCAGCGGCGTCAAAGTTGCCCCGGCGAAGTGAGATTTGGGCGTGGAAAACAATTTGCATATTGAAACGCCGCGGTTGCTGCTGCGACCGGTCACGCTTGATGATTTCGATGCGTGGGCAGAATTCATGGCAGACGCCGAGTCGATGAAGTTTCTCGGTGGCGCGCAGCCGCGCTCGAGTGCTTGGCGCGCCTTGATGACGATGGCCGGGGCGTGGCAACTGCACGGATTTGCGATGTTCTCGGTGATTGAGAAGGCGACTGGTCGCTGGGTGGGTCGACTCGGCCCATGGATGCCTGAAGGCTGGCCAGGAACCGAAGTCGGCTGGGCGATCATTCGCGACTGCTGGGGCAAGGGTTACGGAACCGAAGGCGCGGCTGCGACGATCGACTGGGCATTCGACCATCTCGGCTGGACTGAGGTGATCCATACGATCAGCGCCGAGAACGTCGCATCGAAGGGCCTCGCAGCAACCCTCGGTTCGCGCTACCTGCGCATGGGGCGTCTACCGGCACCGATTGATCTCGACGTCGAGATCTGGGGACAGACGCGTGAACAGTGGAAAGCGAGGCGGCAATCGGGGGCGCGCGCTTGATCACCGTCTACGGCATGCAGATTTCCGGCAACTGCTACAAGCTCAAACTGCTGCTCGAACAACTCGGAACCGCGTATCGCTGGATCGAGATCGACAGCGCGCATGGTGATACCCGCACGGCGGAATTCCTCGC
>JBDSPX010000210.1:0-4740 GCA_039930065.1 Dokdonella sp. | reverse complement strand
ATCAGCAAGCTTATCCAGATGTGATCAAGTAGCAGGCGAAGGCAGGCGTGCAGCTCATCACAAACCAAGCAAAGTCGCTGGGTCCCTGCCTTCGCAGGGACGACGAATTTTTGGGCAACTTAGCTGGTCAGGTTGTTTTGCCGTTTTGCGTATCCGTCAATCGACGAAGAGCACGCTGAACTCAACTCTTGCGAGGATGACTGGAGGGAGTGCGCGTTTCGGAGATGTGATATTCAATCCCCGCTTTGCGCCACCTGCAGCATCTGCTTCGCGTGCGCGAGCGTTTCCTTGGTGATCTCGATGCCGCCAAGCATGCGTGCAATCTCGTCCCGTCGTGATTTGTCGTCGAGTCGGTCGATGCGCGTTTCGGTGGTGTCGCCTTCGACCGATTTGCTGACCTGGAGATGGGTATGCCCTTGAGCGGCAACCTGGGGCAGGTGGGTGACACAGAGAACCTGGCGTTGGCTGCCGAGACGGCGCAGTTTTTGGCCAACGACTTCGGCGACGGCACCGCCGATACCCGAATCGACTTCATCGAAGACCATCGTGCCGACTTCATCGAGTCCGAGTGCGGCGACTTCAATGGCCAGACTGATTCGCGAAAGCTCTCCGCCAGATGCGACTTTTCGCAGTGCCCGCACCGGTTGTCCCGTATTGGCGCTGACCATGAACTCGCAACGTTCCGCGCCATTGGCCTCGGGCAGGTCGCTGTTGGTGGATTCAAGCTCGACCTCGAAGCGGCCTCCCGCCATGCCGAGATCCGAGAGCAGATCACCGACCGCCTTGCCAAGTTTTTTCGCAGCGTCCGTGCGGGCTTTACCGAGTTTCTTCGCTGCGCTCCGATAACTATCGAGCAATTCGCCGCGCTCACGTTCGAGTTTGACCAGATCAGTGCCGGCATCGCGTAGCGATTGCAGCTCTTCTCGCAACGATTCGCCGTGGGCTTTGAGTTCAGCCATGCCAACGCGATGTTTACGCGAGAGTTCGTGGAGCTTTGCGAGTTGGGCATCGAGCTCGGCATAGCGCTCGGGGTCGAGATCGAGTGAGGTCTGGTAGCGGCTCAGACTATCGACCGACTCGTCGACGTGGATGCGCGCAGCATCGAGCAGCTCACCAAGTGCTGCGAGCCCGGGGTCGAGTGCGGCCAGACGCAGGCTTTCGGTATGCGCACGAGCGATCAGGCGCGAGATGCTGAATTCGCTGTCGCCATCGAGCAGGTCAGCAAGCCCGGCGCATCCTTGCAGTAGTTGTCCGGAATTAGCCAGCCTGCGGTGGGTATCCTCAAGTTCGGCCAAGGCTTCCGAGTTCAATGCATGAGTGTCGAGCTCTTGCACCTGGTGGCTGAGCCACTCGATGCGTTCGCCGTGATCTTCGCCGCCGGAAATATCCCTGATGCGCGCAACCACAGAGCGCCAATCCCTCGCGAGCGTTTGCACCGTCGCCAGCGTATCGCCATGCGCGCCGAATGCGTCGAGCAGTCCGAGTTGCTGACTGCGCTCAAGCAAGGCCTGGTGTTCGTGCTGGCCATGGATTTCGATCAGACGCTCGCCGAGCGCTTTCATTTGCGCAAGCGTGACCGGTCGGCCATTGATCCACGCCCGCGAGGTGCCTTCGCTGCGGATCACGCGGCGCAACTGACAGGCGTTGTCGTCGTCGAGTTCTTCTCCGCGGAGCCAGTCGATCAAGTCTTCGCGTCCCGAGAGATCGAATTCCGCCGACAATTCAGCGCGTTCACAACCATGACGGACGAGTCCTGCTTCGGCGCGATTGCCCGCGAGCATCAGCAACGCATCGACGAGCAGCGATTTTCCCGCGCCGGTTTCGCCGGTAACCACGGTGAGGCCCGGCCCAAAGCCGATTTCGGCTTCCCCGACAATCGCGAAATCCTTTACGTATAGCGAACGCAGCATGCAGCACCCTTGAGAATTCTCGCCCGGAGTGTCCCGGTCGGCGGCCATTGTCGCAAGTTCATACTCATTCGGTGAGATTGCGGCCCCTGTTTTTTTCGACGAACGGTAACGGACCAGACATCGTTCCGACCCATTTGCTTACGTGCGGACAGCGAATTTTGATGGCTGAGGCTCTTCGCTCCCACGGAGCGATGGGCCTCCGCTCATGCCCGCTATGAGCGGGCGGCGGCTTTTGTGGGTCGGCGCTGCGCGCTGACGCTTTTCTCCGTCTGAAAAAAGGCATGCGATCACAGATCGAACCCACCGAGGACAGATCCCGCCTATTGCCTGCCTCGCAGTGCTGTGTATGCTGCCGGGATGACGTATTCCGGCCATCCCGATTCACTTGACGCGCGATCCCGCTCGCTGCTGCGTACCTTGATTGCGCAATACATCGCTGATGGCCAACCGGTGGGATCGCGAACGCTGGCGAAATCGTCTGGTCTTGATGTCAGCCCGGCGACGATTCGCAACATCATGTCCGATCTCGAAGAAGCCGGCCTTGTCGCCGCACCGCATACCTCGGCGGGGCGGATTCCAACCGCGCAAGGCTATCGGATGTTTGTCGACAGCCTGCTCGAGATGCGCCCGCTCGGCGAGCCGCAGGTCGAGCAATTGCGACGCGAGTTGCCTACCGGTGCGGCAACACCCGCGCTGCTGGGCAGCGCGACCGCCTTGCTTTCGCAGATCACGCGCTTCGTCGGCGTCGTCAGTGTGCCCAAGCACGACGAATTTCCGTTCCGCCATGTCGATTTCGTGGCGCTCGATGCCAATCGAGTCCTCGTGATTCTCGTGTTCACCGATGGTCAGGTGCAGAACCGCGTTATCGAAACCCAACAGCTGCATTCGCCCAGTGAACTCGAACAGACCGCAAATTTCCTGAACGCCCACTATGCCGGTATGCGTCTGGACGAGATTCGCCGAAGATTGATTCAGGAGATGCGCGATGAAGGCGCGCGCCTGAATCGATTGCTTGCATCCGCAGTCGAAGTCGCTCAAGCGGCCTTTCAGTCGCCCGCCGACAACGACATGCTGGTGTCGGGCCAGACCAATCTGATGGGAATCAACGAACTCTCCGAGGTCGATCGGTTGCGTGACCTGTTCGATGCCTTCCAGCGCAAACGCGACCTGCTGCAGCTGCTCGAACGCTGCTCGCGAGCCGAAGGTGTGCGCCTCTTTATCGGCGAGGAATCCGGGTTTGCCGCGCTTGAAGGATATTCACTGGTAACCGCGCCCTATGGTGTCGGCAATCGCGTGCTTGGCGTACTCGGTGTGATCGGTCCGACGCGGATGGCTTATGAGCGGGTGATTCCGGTGGTCGCGACGACCGCACAGCTGATCTCGGGCGCCTTGAACCGGTCGGCCTAGCCCCCATACGGGAGGCGAGACGCTCTCATCCGCCAGCAGTCGATTCGTGGCGGGGCAGTGCAATCAATTGAATGGCAGTGTTTCACGGACAGGCACGCTCGCGTGCCTGATCAGAATCGTTTCTGGAGGCGACATGGAAAATACCGACCCGAACCGTGATCCGGCGGAAGAGGAAATAATCGACGAATCGACGCTTGCAAGCGGCGAAGAGGCGATGAACAAGTTGATGACGGACTACGAGATCAAGTTGGGCGAAATGCGTGAGCTGGTCTTGCGCGAACGCGCCGAGCTTGATAATCAGCGAAAGCGTCTGCAGCGCGATCTGGATCAGGCGCGCAAGTTCGCCAATGAGCGTCTGCTCGGCGAGCTCATACCGGTGATTGACAACCTTGAGCGCGGACTCAGCGCCGACAAGGGTGCGGCCACGGGTCTGCATGCCGGCGTCGAGTTGACCTTGAAGGAGCTGCTGCGTGTTGTGACTGCGGCTGGACTGGTCGTCGTCGATCCGCTGGGCGAAAAATTCAATCCGGAGCATCACCAGGCAATGAGCATGGTCGAGTCATCCGACCATGCATCCAATCATGTCGTGGCGGTTTTCCAGAAAGGCTATGTGCTCAATGAGCGCTTGCTCCGGCCAGCCTTGGTCAATGTGGCCCAGTAAGCGGCCTTAATCGTGCGAGAACCGGGAAAATCGACGCTCGCAGTGCTTGAAACGCGAACGAACACCCCCAGTTTTTGCGCCAGTGGCCGAAGCGGCCGAACACATATTTTGGGAGAGACAAAATGGGCAAGATCATCGGTATCGACCTCGGCACGACCAACTCGTGCGTCGCGGTCATGGAAGGCGGCACGGTTCGCGTCATTGAAAACTCCGAGGGCGATCGCACGACGCCGTCCGTGGTCGCATTCAAGGACGGCGAAGTTCTTGTCGGTGCCACCGCGCGTCGCGGTGCGGTGACCAATCCGCAGAACACGTTCTCGGCGGTCAAGCGCCTGATCGGACGCAAGTTCGCTGACGCCGAGGTCAAGAAAGATATCGACCTCGTCCCGTACAAGATCGTCGGTCATGACAACGGCGATGCCTGGGTTGAAACCGCCGACGGCAAGAAAATGGCGCCGCCGGAAGTCTCCGCGCAGATCCTCATGAAAATGAAGAAGACTGCCGAAGATTATCTGGGCGAGCCGGTCACTGAAGCTGTCATCACGGTGCCTGCTTACTTCAACGACAGCCAGCGTCAGGCGACCAAGGATGCTGGTCGCATCGCAGGTCTCGAGGTCAAGCGCATCATCAACGAGCCGACAGCGGCAGCACTTGCCTATGGCCTCGACAAGAAGGGTGGTGATCGCAAAATCGCGGTCTATGATCTCGGTGGCGGCACCTTCGACATCTCGATCATCGAGATCGCGGAAGTTGATGGCGAGA